>NZ_JAVJSQ010000026.1 GCF_040219335.1 Gimesia sp.
GCCTGCCTGATGCGCTACAGATTGGCTCAATAATTTTAAATTGACCTGAATCGTTCTGTGACCATCCCGAAGGACAATCACATAACATTCTGGCATCCACTCTTAAAATTTGGGGCCACCAACCATTTTGTCAAAGATCATTCATCAAAGCTGTCAGCTCTTAAGTGTCCATTTTTCATCGACAATTAAGTGCCTGAACTTCAATGGGGACGCGGAGTTTATCGTGGATTTTCAGAACTGTCAACGGAGTGGCAAAAGTTTTTTTAATATTGTTCGAATTCAAGAATTCCATTCGTAGCCCTGCGATTTTTAAACGGTTACGGTACTATCTGGTAATCAACTTTGATGCGTTCAGAGACCTTTTGGATTTTAGGAATTTTCATGACTCAGTCTGTTATTGGATCACATAAGTTCGACCTCGACACTCCTGTACTCTGCATCGACCTGGATATTATGGAATCAAATATTCAGAAGATGTCCGACTATATTCTCAGCCGCGGCAAGACCTGGCGGCCCCATGAAAAATGTCATAAAACCCCCGCCATTGCCCTCGCCCAGATGGAAGCCGGTGCCATCGGCGTGACCTGCGCCAAGGTCTCCGAAGCCGAAGTCATGGCTGCCGCCGGCGTCAAAGACATCCTCATCGCCAACATGATTGTCGGCAAAACCAAATGGGAACGCGTCGTCTCTCTCTGTCGTCATGCCCGCCCCATCATCGCCTGCGACCACTTCGCTCAGATCGAACCGCTGGCGAAAATGTGTGCCGATGCCGGCGTCGTCTGCCGCATGATGCCTGAAGTGAATATCGGCCTCAACCGCGTCGGCTCACGTCCAGGGCAGGACACTCTCGACCTCGCCATGGCCATCGATAAACTCGCAGGTGTCGAACTCGCCGGCATCATGGGCTATGAAGGGCACCTGCTGCAGGTTCAGGATCCGGAAGAAAAACAACAGAAAATCGAAGAAGCGATGCGAACGCTCGTCGGCTGTAAAACCGCCATCGAAGCCAAAGGCATTCAATGCGAAATCGTCAGTGCCGGCGGTACCGGTTCCTACCAGATCACCTCGAACTGCGAAGGCATCACCGAACTGCAGGCAGGCGGCGGCATCTTTGCGGACCCGATGTACGTCAACAAATGCAGCCTGACCGGCCTCGACTACTCCTTAAGCGTCCTGGCGACCGTCGTCAGTCGCCCGGAAAAGGGACGCATGGTGCTCGACTGTGGTCGTAAGACAATGCACCCCGACTTCCAGCTTCCCCTGGTCAAAGCCTGGCCGGACGCCGAAGTCACCGCGCTGAGTGCAGAACACTGTGCCGTCAACCTGGGACCCGAATCACAGGACCTCAAGATTGGCGACAAGATCGAGCTGATCCCCGGCTACGCCGACTTCACCACGATCCTGCACGAAAACTTCTACGGTTTCCGCAACGATCGCCTCGAAGTCGTCTGGCCGATCCAGGGGCGGGGCAAAATTCAGTAAGTTCCCCACCTGACCAACATGATCTAAATCTGAGCCTCGCACCGTCGAGGCTCAGTGGATCATGGTCTGCAGGTGCCTGACCACATAGATCAGCACCGCCCCTCCGAGGAAGGCCAGATTACAGAAGGTCGAGGTGACCGCCGCTTTCTTCAGCGTCGCGGGTAACACGAGCGCGAACAGAAACGTACCAGTCAGAATCATTCCCGGACAAAGTATGGCCTGCTCGACAACGTGGGGTACGTCCCATTTCTGCACATGCCAGATGATATTCAGAAAGAAGACCCCCGCCATATTGAACAGCGAGAGAAAGCCCATGATGGAAAATGCTTTCATTCGCGATGGTTTCTCAATCGGGTCGTCTACGATCAGCCCGTTCGTCTTGTCTACGTAGGCCCGCAGCAGCATCCCTCCAACGCCCCCCCAGATCAGGATGGCCAGGAAGATATTGACGAGAAAGCGTTCCATAAAATCTGCTACCTGTTATGTAAAACTCATTTCTTTCCTGTCCCCGGCAAGCATCACTGCAGAAATGCGTCTGGCTCCATGCTTGCGCCGCAGAACAGTTCAGCACCTTTTTCAGAATACAAAAACACACTGAATAAAAACACATTTCCGGTGTGCATTTTCAGGGAATGCCGGTAGTATTTCAGTAAAGAGAACGGTTCAGACAAAACTCCACAGTCGGCCCCTGCCCGCTCGTGATTCCCCTTGCACATCCAGTAAAGGAACTCGAAATTGAATCAGCCTGACGCTGATCATCAGCTCGAATACGCACGCCAGATGCTGCTGTTGAATCCCCTGGAAGAAGCCGATCAGATTCTGCACCGGCGGCTGCGCCTGATCAAACCAGCAACCTCAAAACAACAATTCGCGGCCGAACCTGACTCAGATCTCACACAGAAAGAGCGGGTCAGCGAACAACTTGACAAGCTGAGAAGTTCGTTCTGGTCATTCGATGACAGAAAACTTCAGCAACGACTCAATGCCATCGACACCAGACCATTTCCCCAACTGGCGATCTTTCACAGCAAACTCAAATCCGTTGCAGAATGCAGGCCCCTGTTCCAACAACTCAAAGCGCACCCCCGTTGTTTCCCGGAGTTTTATGACAAGTTCTGTAAACTGGTTATTGCCCCACCCGCCAAAGCGGTCGCGCTCCGCATGAAATTCCTCGAAGAATCCCGCCGCGGACTGTTGAGCCCCCGCTTCCCCAAGCCCAAAAAATACCGTCAGCTGGCTCAGATCATCAAAAAAGAGTTTCCCCAACTATACGAGCTGGAGAAAGTCTGGATCAATCAGCTGCTGGCCAAACGGAATCGGATTTCGACGCTGGACAACTTCTTCTGGTCAGTCAACAAAGTGGCCTATGGAATCACCTATCTGTTTGTGATGTTAATCCTGGGATTCATCATCGTTTATGCAGCAGACTTTCTCAGCATGCTTTTGAGTTTTCTCGGCTGAGCCTAACCTTGCAGAGGAGCCGAATATGAGTGGCCCCGATGAGCCACAATGGGAATTATTGCCTGACCGACCGGAAGATTTTTTCGGTCTGGAGGGAGATTACGATGTCCTCGATCTGAAACGGAAATACAATTCCTTTATTCGGAAATTCAAACCGGAAAAATTCCCGGAGGAATTCCAGAAAATCCGCGCCGCGTTCGAATCCCTGAACGACGCCCTCCGCTATGGCGAGCCCCTGCCGAGTTCACAACACCTGCAGTTTGACTGGTCCAGTGATACGGAACAGTCCGATTCCGAACTTCAGACAGAGTTGACAGGCTCACCCGCTGCAGATCCGCTCTACAATTCGTCCAGCGAAGCAACTGATAAAGGCCAGAAAACAGGTCTGCTGGAGCGACTCAAAGACGAACCGATCGACGTGCTGTATGCGGAATTGAAACAGCAGACCTCAAAATCTCCCTACGATTATTACGCGCTGGCCGTCTTTGCGGATCTGCTGCCCGAGACGAAAGGTAATTTTGCAGGCTGGATCCTGGAAGGCCTCAAGGTTCACCAGGAAGAGCCCGGACTGTTCGAATTACTGAAACAGTACTTCTCTCAGGAAATTCCACTGAAGGAACTCGCGTCCCTGTTGCTCAAAACGTCCCGCATCGTCAACTCAGACCGCTTTTATTATCTGACCGAAAAAGGCTGGGATCGCTTGATCCGCAACGCGCCTTTCAAGATTTTTCGCAAGACACTCTCCAGCTGCGAAGCAAATTTACGCGACCATCGTGTCGACAACCTGCTGGTCTTCTATCTGCACATTCTGAAACCGGCCATCTGGAAAGCCAGTCAGAAGTGGATCGACCAGATCTTTGCTGAAGTCGACTCCCACTACGATGAACTGCCTTACTGGCTGGAACGCGAATATTACCTGCTGGACCTGCTCCGTCAGTACCGTGAGCAGCGGGACACGTTTATCCAGGAGAGTGCCATCCGCGAGACCATCGACAGGGCCATCAGAAATTACAGTGTGCTTCCCGAAAGCGAAGCCGATCTGGCCTTCCTCGAATGCCAGCTTCTGCTGATCTCCTATGAAGACGATCTCCTGACGGAATTCCCCAAGCTGGACAAACAGCTGCTCAATCTGCGAATCCTCTGGGAACTCATCGCCGATGATGTCTATGAGCGCGTGGAAGTCTATGTTGAATATAGCGAGAGTGAGCAGAGAGACTCGCAAATTCAGAAACTGGCCGATCAACTGTTTCACGAAAATTATGGCCGTCGCTATCAGAACATCACCGAAATGACATCAACCACATACGTCCTGCTGTTTCTGGCTTCGATCATTTCCATTATCTATCTGATCTTTCGGATGTTTTCCTCTTTCTGGTCCTCGCTGCTCTACATCGGCCTCATCGTACTGACCAACTTTATTTTCTTTATCCTCGCGGCCCTCTCCTCAAACTGGCTCAGAGACCGCTACTATCGCGCCGGCTGGCGGTTTGAGATCATGCGTTTCTTCCAGACCTGCTGGCTCCCCCTGGATGAAGTCGCCGAGGGCCTGGAAGCCCTGAACGGCACCAAAAAAGACGATATCGAATACGAAGAACTGGACGAAATCGCCAACCTCATGCGGCTCGACCCTGGGCTGTTTATCTACGTCACAGCCCAGCGATTACTGCATGCGAGTCACTGAACGTCATCTCCTGGAACACCGCTGTAAACGCTCTGGCTGAAGCCGCGAAATCAGTGTTTTTTAATTCAATTCACTCGAAATACTGTGAAAAAACTTTTTCCCTTGGCACTTCTCACACATCCCGATAACATAAACGTGCGCTGATGTTTAATGTTTCCCTCCCACCGGAGTCAGAAGTCCATGAGTTTTCGCCAATCCCAGACAGGCTGCTCAGAGTTCCGGAAGTCTTTGAATCTGCAGCGACGTGATTTTCTCAAAGCCGGCGGACTCGGGCTGACCGGTTTGACGCTCGCAGGACTGTTAGAGCACGAAGCACACGCTGGACCGGCAGCGAAGACGGAAAACTCGGTCATCATTCTCTGGATGCGGGGTGGTCCTTCACAACATGAAACCTGGGATCCCAAACCCCTGGCTCCCGCCGATTACCGCGGCGCGTTCGGCGCGATTAAAACCTCGGTCCCCGGTATTGAGATTGTCGATCTGATGCCCCGCTGTGCCAGCATCATGGACAAGTGGTCGATCATTCGCAGCCTGCACCATTCCAACGCCGGACATTCCGCCGGTGACCAGATCCTGTTTACCGGCTATCCCCCCGGAACGGATCCCACCACCAACGTCCATCCCAGCTGTGGCGCCGTGGTCTCAGAGCAACTGGGGCACCTGACTCCTGAGCTCCCTCCCTATGTCATGATCCCCCGCCAGGTACCGGGCACTGATTCCGCCTACCTGGGTGTCGCACACAAACCCTTCGAAACCCTGGCCGACCCGGCTAACGCAGGTCCTTTCACCCTGCAAAACTTCTCGCTGGTCGAAGGCATGAGTCAGAATCGTTTTTCCCGCCGCAAGGATTTACTGAAAGGGTTCGACCAGTTCCGCACCGACCTGGACCGCTCCGGTCAACTGGATGCGATCAATGAGTTCCAACAGCAGGCGTTCGGCATCCTGAGTTCCGACAAAGCCCGCAAGGCCTTTGACCTGGACGCAGAACGGGACAGTACCCGCGACCGCTATGGCTTCACAGCCCGTTACGATCCGATGGATCCCCGGCGCTGCAGTGCGAGTGCCTTCTCACAACGGCTCCTGCTGGGACGCCGCCTGGTGGAAGCTGGAGTGCGTCTGGTCACTGTCGACTGCCGCTGGTGGGATACGCACGTTGAAGGTTTTGACTCGATGAAGAACGGCTTCCTCCCCCGCTGGGATCAGGCCTATTCGGCGTTGATCGAAGACCTCGATCAGCGGGGACTGCTGGAATCGACACTCGTCATCGCCTGGGGCGAATTCGGACGCACCCCGCGGGTCAATAAGAATTCGGGCCGCGACCATTATCCGAATGTGTTCAGCGCCGCAATCGCCGGCGGCCCCGTCAAAGGGGGACGCGTCGTTGGCTCTTCCGATTCGAAAGGGGCTTTCCCCAAGGACAACCCGAAAACACCCCAGGACGTCCTCGCCACGATTTACCAGCACCTGGGCGTCAACACCGAGAAACACTACCTGGATCATTCCGGACGCCCGATAGTGACGCTCCCCTTCGGTGAGCCGTTACACGAGCTGGCATGAACATAAATAACAGACAGGTTACTCGTCGTCCACGCGTTTAATCAACGCGTTGTAGTCTTTCATGCAGCGTTTCACCAGATCCTTGAGTTCCTGAAACTCGGCCTGGTTAGCCTGCGAAGAATTGAGCAGAGGCTGCATCCAGCCCTGCATCAGGTCGAACTGCGTTTCCAGCACATTCAACAATGAGCGGGGAATCTTATTGACCACGGTAATCCGGTCGTCGGGTTCCACAGCCGGTTTCTCAGCAGCCGCCTGCTGTGTTTCACGAGTCTGCAGTGACTTCTCAAACAGTGTCGTCACATCTTTCGTCCCCGAGCTCAGAGCTGCCTGGATGGCGCGCAGGCTCTCGGAGAGATTCTGGAACCGTTCCGCGAATTCGCGGGCATATTGATCCAGGTTAGTCTCTGTTTTCTCTTCTGTCAGTCTGCCGATGCCGGCGTTCATGGCTTCGCGGATATCCTGTAGTCCTTCGCCTACATTCGCCAACTGTAGAATCGCCTGTGCCATGCGATCTTCACCGCCCACACTCTTTAACTGCTGATTCTTACGGAATGACTTTTTGATGTCGTTCCAGCGCTGCAGCTCGGCTTCCTTCAGGATGCCCATCAGTTCCTTGAACTTCAACAGGTTGGCTTCAGTATCCGAGGTCAGGGTCTGGGCATCGTTTTCGTAGTTGGAAACAATCAGCGTTTCCAGTTCCCTGTCATTCATCACCGCAAATACCTTCTCAGCAATGCGGTTCATGTTTCGGTAGGACCCCTGCAGTTTGAACGCCGGTTCGGTCCGGTATTCGTCTGACTGGGCCGCCGAGCGGATGTATTCGCGGTTCACACTCAAAATCACATCGCGAACCCGAATCAGTTTCTTCATCGTGGAAACCATCTCGTTCAGTTCTTCGACGGAATAGTTGCCTTCCAGGTCGCCGCGTTCGCCGGTTCCATCTTCGGCCATCTGAATGATCGTGTAAATGTCTTTCTGACTGCGTGACGTGAGCGGATTCAAAACCGGGTTGGAGGTAATACAGTTTTCCAGGTAGCTCATTTCGAACGCATCCGCGTGTTCGCCAATCACTTCACCCAGGTTATAAATGTCGGCCCGGTTTGAAAGCATGTCGGGGATCTGGAACTTTTCCCCACTCTCGGTATACGGGTTCCCAGCCATGACGACCGCTACTTTGCGTCCCCGCAGGTCGTAGGTCCGTGTCTCCCCTTCGTAGACCCCTTCGATCTTCCGCTGGGCGTCACACAGAGAGATGAATTTCTGCAGGAATTCGGGATTACAGTGCTGAATATCGTCCAGGTAGATCATCACGTTGTCGCCCATTTCCAGCGACAGGTTCAGCTTCTTCACTTCTTCCCGGGCCCCCGCATTCGGTGCGGATGCGGGATCGAGCGAAGTCACCTGGTGCCCCAGGGCCGGCCCGTTGATCTTCATGAAGATGATCCCCAGGCGATTGGCGATGTATTCCATCAGCGTGGTCTTACCATAACCCGGCGGAGACACCAGCATCAGCAGTCCCATCCGGTCGGTTCGTTTATTCTCGCCCGCTTCCCCCATCTGCTTGGCCAGGTTATCGCCAATCACAGGCAGATAAACTTCATCCAGGAGACGGTTCCGGACAAACGAAGTCAGCACCCGCGGACGAAACTCTTCCAGTCGCATCGCATGCCGGGCTTCGTCGACGATTTCTTTCTTGAGCGTGACATAGGATTCGAAGCGGGGCACTTTCACCTGCTGGAATTCATTCAACCGCTGCATGAACCGGTTATAGTGCAGGTGATATTCGCCCTGCTGAATCCGGGCATGCGAACCCGAGAGCCCACTGATCTGATCGGTCACCCGGGCATCGATCAGTCGCTGACGATCCAGTTTGCCCGCCAGCAGCAGTAAGGCAATTTCATCCCGGTAATCTCTGTCTTCATCGGAATTCAGATGATCCAGGTAAGCGCCGACCCAGTCCCGGGCCAGCAGAAACCAGTTCAGCGGATTGGCATGAGTCGCTTCGAGACTCTCCTGGAATCGTTCCAGTGCGTTATTGTGTTTTAAGTACTTCTCAAATTCCTGGAACAGCTCTCCCGCCCGCTGACTGACCACGAATTGATTGCCGTGCACGAGTTCCTGGAACAGGTACTCTGCAGACTCGGGAACCAGCGCCGGTTCGAAACAATGCAATCGTTGTACGAACTCCGTCAGCTGTTGTTGAAGTTCGCTGATATAGTACTGCTGTTTTCCGGTCTGTGGGAAGACCTGCATGATGCGACCAAAACCAGAGAGCTGCGATTCAAACAGCGTTTTCAGCTCCGGGGCACAGAAGTAATTCCAATAGAGATTAGACAGAGATCGGGCCGCAGGCTGGTATCGCAACAGTCCCAGGGCCGGCTTAATCTTGAGTAGCGATTTGACGAGCAGCAGCGCATCCTGATCGTGCACTCCCTTCACGTAGCCTTCGCTGTAGCGGGGCCCCATAAACTTCTGAATGAATGCCAGCAGTTCTTCATCGGTCAGTTTCACCACCGATTCCAGCGATGTTTCCGGATCGGAATCCAGTGAATTCAACAGCGTATAGGCCAGGTATTCAACGCGATAAACGTCCCTGTTTTCGGAGACCAGTTCCTGGTTCCAGACATCACGGGTCGCCAACAGCCGTTCGTCTTCAATTTCAGAAAAGAAATTAGTCCCCGTCAGATGCAGTTGCAGCACATCGTCCCGCATGACCGTGGTCAGATCCAGGGCCTGACGATTGACGGTAAAATTACGATTGCCCAGCCGGATGATATTTTCGCCATCAACAAACAGTTCCTGCTTGTCTTTCAACTGCCGGACCGCGTCTTCGCGAATACTCTTCAATCGGCTCTGGATGTCGTCGACCTTGACCGTGTCTTCCAGCTCACCCAGTTGCCGTACGATATCCCGCACTTTGTCGATCATCAGATCCGAGGCAAAGTAACCGTTGATCTCGTTGATCGATTCGAGCTGCTCTGCCCGACTGCGAATGCCGGTCAGAATCCGTTCGGCCGATTTCGTCAGCGAATTGGCCCGTTTATTTCGGCTTTCCACAATCGCCAGTTTGCGCGATTCAAACGCCGCGTAGATCTCTTCCCGCTTCTCTGTCAACTGCTCGACGAACTCATCGAATTCAGCGAACCGGCCTTCCAGCTCTTCAACCTGAATCATCAGTTTCGTCAGGAAGTCATCACACTTCTCGGGGGAATCACTGACATCCAGGTAGTTAACGACTCCCTGGTTCAGCAGCTTGATCTGGGCATTGAACTCAGCGACGCCTTCGACCGACATCAGATCCTTGATGCGATTCTTCAGCGCAGCCCGACTCTGATTGATGCGTGAGAAATTGGCAGAGATATTGTCGATGATCGCAGTCCGCTGCGTGGTGTCTTCCACTTTCAGATTACTGACAATATCGATCAGCATCTCCAGCTCACCGGAACTGGCTTCGATCTCTTCTTCCACCTTCCGCGCGTCGGCTACTTTCTCGACCGTTTTAATCTTCTCGGAGGCAGCAGAGATCCGGTCGGCGTACGGTTTCAGGGCATCTTTTCGCAGCAGGAACTCAACACAGCGTCCAGCCAGTTTTTCGGTTCGTTCGCTGACTTTCGCTTCCAGTTGATCGACCAGCGTCACATCGACATACCGCAAATCTCGCAGGGAGATGACATCCCCCCGCAGACTCCGCAGGCTGGCCAGGCTCTGTACGAAATCATCGATCTGATCGAACCGGCGATGATCGATGGCGACCAGGGTTTCGCGGGTCTGCGTCTCGACTTCGGCGGTCTTCTTCCTGGTATTCTGCCTGAGCTGCAGCACCTTTTCATACTCGGTGACCGCAGCTTCCGCCGCTTTCTTGATTTCCAGGACCACTTCACCCAGGGCATACGTATCCTGATGATTGATCCAGAAATAGGAATCCAGCACGTCCGTTGACTGTTTCACCAGATCGACATACAGATTTTCGTAAGCATCTCTGCGGTAAATCAGCCCAAGGAGTTCATGGCACTCTGCCATCCCGCGGACAATGTCCTTATTGCCGATTTTATTGAGATAGGAATCGGTCTTGTGGGGAACTTCAAAAGATTCGCTGACGTAGGGCGTTTTCCAAAGCTGAATCGTGTGATGTTTCTGTGGCTCTCCCTGTCCCGAGAAACAGATCAGCTCGCCCCCTTCGAACAGCGTAAACCCATGGCAGATCATCGGGGTATCAAGTTTCTGTTCGATCACATTGTACTGCAGAAGCACGTGCACACCCTGTTCGGGCTGATAGAAGACGTAGAGAAAGTCTTCCCCGTTCGGTGCCGCGATCCGTTCCTGGTAGAGCATGTCCTGCAGGTCGGTTTCAAACGTTTTCGAATCCCCATTCTGCAGATAATAGCCGTTGGAAAACACGAGGCCATGATCATCGGGCAGCAGAATACAGGCATCCTTGATCGAATCCAGCCGCCGGGCCTGCTGCAGCTTTTCATTGTAAATGAAATAACGGAATTTCGATTCTTTGTAAGGACGAATCTTGAGCAGAATCAGTGAGCCGATCAATGCATAGAAAATCTCGGCATCATCGAGCGTCTGATCCGGGTCATCCACGGGTTCCGCGTAGATACCCTCACCGGTATCGGTGTTGTTCTCGATCTTGATGGTCAGGTCGCCGCCAATGGTCTCCACAAACAGACGGTCATCAATCGAGATATGAGGATGCACGCCCGAATAATGCAGATCGCGGTGTGTCCGCACCCACTCGAATTCCTGCTGGGGTGGATACTGCACTTCGTGATCGCTGCGGTTATCCACGTAGACCAGTTGATCTTCCTGGAAGGCCCATTTAAATGTTTTAAAATCGCGGGCTCCCTGCCCCACCTTGAACAGCATGTATAAAAAAGGTCCTTTGACAAAAAACTTGGCAAAGGTCGCATTCTTATAGTAGCGGTAGATGTCCTTGAAATCTTTTTCGAACGCTGGGTCCTGAATCAGATCCAGGGGGAGGTTGTGATAAGTTCCGTCTTTGAATTCGTAGACTGAAAACACATCACTCAGCTGGATTTCTGTTTTCAGCCCGAAACGCACATTGTAGCCAAACAGAAACCGGTTCCCGACCGCCAGCATATCACGGGGCACGCAGTTGTGCTCGGTCGTAATCCGATCGCTGCCCAGCAAGCGGGTTTCAATCGAACCAAAGACTTCCTTGCGACGTTCATTCAGTTGCGACAGGCGGGACTGCAGTTCCTTACCACGACTCTGCAGACGGTTCTGAATGATTTCATACGTACTGCTCTCCAGCGCAATGGCGTCCGCATTGTCGGCTGCAGTCTCGGATGTATGATTTTCTGAATCCGCCATTTGTTCGTGAATCCCGTGGCTCACTGTTTCAGTTGATTGAGTGAAGCATCCGTCTGAGGTAACTGTCTGCTCTCACGGCCGGTTCAACCGGGCACAGGAGAGCAGACCAGACCTCTTATCCGTCCAGCTAGAGCATGACTCGCAGCTCTATTTTACGATTGCACCTTGGCTTTCATAAAGGAGGACACTTTCTGGTCGGAGATTCCGAGATTTTTGACGGTTGCCAGCAGGCGGTTCAGGGTCGAACGGTCTTCATCGCTCTCGGCCTGAACGAGCAGCTGTGAGATCAAAGCGGCAATCGACAGGTTCTTGGCATCTTCGAAGGACATGCCAAACCGGGAGATAAAGGTCTGGAGCTGGTCTTCAAAGTAGTCCGGATTTCCGTTGAAGAACGTGTTCTTGATATCCGTCAGGGTTTCGCTGTTGTGCACGAAACGATCGATGGATTTACCACTCTTGATCGAATCCACAATCTTATCGAAGAAGGTGGTTTCGCCACCCACGATGTCGATCCGGGCCGATTTGAGTGCCTCGCCGACAATACCGGCCTGAGCCTCGGCGATCTCCTGCTGAGCCGAAATCGCTGCCAGTTCGATATCTTTTTCCTTGTTGATTTTGATCTTGAATTCTTCGTGATCGCGGCCGACTTCGTCGAAGAGCTTCATCGCATTGGCTTTCTCTTCGATACCATTGGCTTCTGAGCTGAACTTCAGCTTCATCACGTTCGCTTCCGCGGTTCCGGTCTTTTCGGTCGCTTCGGCTTTGGCCATCATCACGTTGGCTTCGGCCTGACCGGTCTTCTCGGTGGCGGTTGCCTTGGCAATCATGACCTGGGCATCGGCCAGACCTTCTGCGGCACCGTCGGCCGTTTTGGCTTCCGCCATGACTTTGATCGCATCCGATTTCTTTTCGGTTGCCGTCTTTTCGGCTTCGGCTTCGATGACCATTTTTTCGGCCAGCAGTTCGGCAGATGACTTCTGTGCTTCGGCCGCTTTGACTTCCTTGACCAGGTTTTCCTGAGCTTCCATTTCCGCTTTGGTCACGGTGACCTGTTTCAAACGGTCTGCAGTCGCGAATTCGTGCGTATCCTTGATGCGTTCTTCTTCTTCGACCACGGCTCGTTCGACAATCACCCGCTCGCGGATCACTTCCTGAATGTTCCGTTTTTCTACTTCAATCGCTTTATCTTTCTCGATATCAGCAATGCCGACAACCCGTTCACGTTCCGTGACTTCCAGCAAGCGATCTTTTTCAACCCGTTCGGTCTCAACCGCGTCGGTCCGTTCTTTATTCTTCTGAGCCACAATGATCTGGCGAAGTTTGTTTTCTTCAGCGATCGACAGTTCTTCGTCGGTGCGAATCCGCGCGGATTCCGCTTTCAGACGCTCTTGATGTTCTACCTGTCGAGCTTCGGCTTCTTCACGAGCCGTCAACGATGCGATTTCCCGCTTCTGTTTCTCAACCGCTTCGACCCGCTGACGTTCCAGTTCCAGAATCGTTTCCTGGGCTTCCACGTCCTGCTTCTTGATCGTCTTTTCTTTTTCCCGCGTAATATTGTTCGACAGCACGTGTTCCCGGGCGGTGAGGTCGGTAATCTTCTTGATCCCTTCCGCATCCAGAATGTTGGTCGGGCTCAACTTCTCAAGCGGTGTCTGTTCCAGGAAGTCGATCGCACAGTCATCCAGAATGTACCCGTTCAGATCGGTGCCGATGATTTTGAGGATTTCTTCCTTGAACTTGTCCCGCTCGTTGTAGAGCTCAACAAAGTCAAAATGCTTACCGACCGTCTTCAAAGCTTCTGAGAACTTGGCATCAAACAGTTCAATCAGGGCATCCCGGCTGGAAGCACGTTTACAACCCAGTGATTGCGCCACGTTGCGAATGTCATTCGAAGTATTGTTGACTCTCACGAAGAAAGCCACTTCGATATCAGCCCGGATATTATCCCGACAAATCAGCCCCGCTTCCCCTTTGCGGGCAATTTCGATCCGCTTGACCGAGAGGTCCATCTGGTCGGCACGGTGCAGGATCGGAATGACAAAGATCCCTTCCCCGTTGGCAACTTTAAGGTTCCCGACCCCGGTTCGTACCAGAGCCTCTTCCGGTCCAACCTTGCGATAGAAACGGGAAAGTGCCATCGCAAAACCAGCCAGCACGACCCCGATCACGACAATTGCGGTGACAATGGACCCACTGAATAAATCGACCCCCAACAGTTGAGCTGTGGGTAACTGAAGTACCGATATGGACATGTTCTTAGGACTCCTGGTTAATTTTAACGACGTAAAAGGCCTGTGTTTCCTGGTTATAATCCGTCAGACGCACCAGATCTCCCTTCTGGATTGTTTCGTCTTCCGAACGAATATGCAGCTTGAGAGGGGCTCCTTCCGTCTCCAGTTCGGCCTGGCCGAACTTCTCTGTGACCGAACTGCTGGTCACACGACATGATTTGCCTAACAATGTTTCGATTTGATTGGGGGGAGTAAACTGAAAATATCCCTTGAATGGCTGCGTAATCAACTTTGTAACCACCAGACTGATCCCCAGATTTCTCAGGAACAGCGGGAGATAGTCCATCGCAGATTGAATCTCGACCCCGGCATCGAAGTTGATGGAGAGCATCCACATACTGAGCGAGAAAATACTCATCCAGACCATGACGGGCACTTCACCGAGATTCAGGAACTTCAAACCGATGAAGCCAAAATCCAGTATGGACGGGCCATGACCGCCGACTTCAAAGTCCAGATCAAAATCCAGCAGATCAAAGTCCAACACCCCGATAATCACAAACAGCCAATACAGCACGCAGATGGCGACCAGTACCGTTGCCGGCAGGGTGGGCCAGTTCAGAGCTGCGTGCAGTAATTCAGTCACGGCGGGCTTTCAGCTTTAAAGGATATAAAATCAGCTCACACCTCCCGGACAGCAGGGAAGTGCGAAATCCTCACGTACCTCGCTGGAAAGAGAATCCAACGAGTATGGTTCTTTCAGTATGAACCATAAATCAGATTTGGCAGACTAAAGAACGTAAAAATCAGTCCAGGGATCACGAAAACCGGGCAATCCGGCAGATTTTTTCCCGATAGAGGAATCGCGCCTAAAAAGGGAGTTGTTCAGCACACACCCCCTGTAGGGAAATCAGAATCAAAAACGGGGAAATCTTCTGTGAAGAAATAAAAACGACTCAAGTAATGACTCCTCGCCTCCGAAGTGCACCGCGCATGAAAAAACCACCTGTTGCAACGATTCTGTGCAACAGGTGGTTCAACAGGATTATGCTGATTGCCAGCAGGGAGCAGGCTTAGCCTTCCATCTGCTGTAATTCGATTGGCGGAGCACCCATGATGTGGTAACCCGAATCGACATGGTGATTCTCACCGGAAACACCACTCGAGAGATCGCTCAACAGGTACATGCCTGCTTTGCCGACGTCATCCGGGGTAATGTTCTTCCGCAGGGGTGACATGGTGGAGTAGAGCTTCATCATCACATCGAACTCACCCACGGCTGAGGAGCTGAGTGTTTTCAGCGGACCAGCGCTCAGGCTGTTCACGCGAATGCCTTCAGGGCCCAGTTCATTCGCCAGGTACATTACGGTGTTTTCCAGTGCAGACTTGCAGATCCCCATGACGTTGTAACCGGGAATCACTTTCTCACCGCCGAGGTAGCTCAACGTGAGCATGCTGCCGCCCGGCTTGAGAATTTCGCGGGCACGACGGGCAATGGTGATCAGGCTGTAAACGCTGATTTCCATCGAGAGCTTGAATCCATCCCGGCTGACGTTATAAACCGGTCCCTTGAGGTCGTCCATGGGAGCATAGGCGATTGAGTGCAGCAGAAAATCAATTTGTCCGTACTCAGCCTTAACCTTTTCGAACACCTTATCCAGGTCTTCTTCCTTGGTCACATCGCAGGGAATCATGATCTCTGCCCCACGTGGCTCTACCAGCTTCCTCAGCCGACGCTCCATACGGGGACGCTCGGGGTCTTTATCGGGAAGGTGTGTGAAAGCCATCTCGGCTCCCTCATCATACAGCTTCTCTGTAATCGCCCAGGCGATGGAATGGTCATTCGCAATGCCAAATACAAGACCTTTTTTACCTTCAAAAAGCCCCATGCTGTGATACTCCGTAAATTTTTAAAAATCCAGATAGATTGAAGTGACGGGGATATTCAATCTGCTACTGTAAATTGCGTCTTAATACAGCGTATAAACTATTCGAATTGCCGCCAATAGAAAAGCCAAAGGCGGCCTGTTGTTCGTGAAAACAACAAACCGCCTTGAATCTAAGGAGTATCAATTTCAGATCAGAGCTGGTTTATTCCAGTGCTCCGACCATGCTGGAGGATTCCTGTTCTGACTGAACACCCTCTTCTGTCTGATTTTCCTCATCTTCCTTATTGGGGAAGATGGCATCCACGAACCCACGCAGGTGCGCACTTCGCGTCTGGTGCTGCAGTTTCCGCAGGGCCTTGGATTCGATCTGACGGATACGTTCGCGGGTCACCTTGAAGATACGACCGGTTTCTTCGAGGGTGTAGCTGTAACCGTCACCCAGACCATAACGCAGACGAATGATTTCCCGTTCGCGATAGGTCAGACTTTTAAGCACGTGCTCGATTTTGTCTTTGAGCATTTCCCGCATTGCGGCGTCGGCAGGTGAAGATTCGTGTCCGTCTTCCAGGAAATCGCCGAAGCTGCTGTCTTCGCTTTCTCCGACGGGTGTATCCAGACTGATCGGATGCTTCCAGGTCTTCATGATCCGCTCGGTCTCTTCCACACCCAGTCCGACGGAATCAGCCAGTTCTTCCATGGTCGGTTCGCGACCGGTTTCCTGGCGAATCTGTTCGCTGCGGGCTTTGAGGGTCGAGATGCTCTGGAACATGTGGACGGGAATACGAATCGTCCGGGCATGGTCCGCAACGGCACGGGTAATTGCCTGACGAATCCACCAGGTAGCGTAAGTTGAGAACTTATAACCACGGCGGTATTCGTATTTCTCAACGCCCCGCATCAGGCCGGCATTTCCTTCCTGGATCAGATCCAGGAAGCTCAGGCCACGGTTACGATATTTCTTGGCGATCGAAACAACCAGTCGCAGGTTACCGCCGGAAAGTTGCTGTTTCGCTTCCGTCCAGTCATCGAAGCGACGTTTGATTTCACGTGAACGACTCTGAAAGTCATCGGACGATTCAACAACCATGGTTGTCAGTTCTGCCAGTTCGCGTTCCAGCAGACGTGTGTCCGTTGTCTTGTGACGCAGTTGCCGAAAGTCTTCCAGCTGTTCCTGTACTTCACGCATCCGACCGGCAATCTGGTGAATACGTTTCAGGACAGGCTGTAGACGCTGAGTTCGCAGACAGAGTTCTTCACAGAGGGTCGCCATTTTCTGGCGACGAATTCTCATGCGTCTGCGAATTTCGCGCTGTTCGACTTTGCCGGCTTCACCCGATTCGAGTTTTTCAAAATCGTCGCGATTTTTCTCCATTAACGCCTGCAAAGTGGCGATATTAAAAGGCATCCGGCCCATGATCTGATCTTTGGTGGCATCCTCAGTATCAGAAGTTCGCAGTGTGCGTTCGAAGGGCAGTTCACCCGCGTAAACTTTCTCCAGAGTATCGATGGCAATCTTCAGTGCAAAGTCAGATTCGAGCACAGTGCGGCGGAACCGCTTGCGCGTAATCTCGATTTTCTTTGCCAGAAAAATTTCACGCGAACGACTCAACAGAGGAATGTTACCCATCTGGCTGAGATACATGCGAATGGGATCGCGTGAAGAGAGAGAAGTATCAGCCTCCACCATCGACGAACTGGAATCGTCGTCATCGTCTGAATTGGCTGAGGCTTCCGGGTCCGTTTCGGCAGATGTATCCATGGCAGATACTTCTTCCTCATCGATATCTGCATTCGGATCATCAATCAGGTCCAGGGCACGCTCTTCCAGACCGACGACGATGTACTCGATCAGAGACGGATCGCCACCTTCATCAGGCAGGAACGTATGAACCTGTTGAAATGTTAGAAAACCTTGTTCTTCCGCTTCCTGAAATAATGAATTCAGATTGGCATCGAAACGGTGCACGGGTCACTCCCTTTATTATGTATTATCAAATCTGTCGGTCACACGTCCGTGCGTAACCACGGCGTTTTTGTTTATGAGAATAAAAGGGAAGCCTGATATGAAGCGTCAAAGCTGACCATCTGACATCCCTTTTCCTGTTGTTATATCTGTATTAATCGAGCGGACATGTTCTAATTCCACTCTACTCATACCTGTCTGCTTCCTATAGAGTCAGACAGTGAAATAATCATAAAACTCATCAAAACCTGAAGACGTTCTCTGAGCCCGGCGAAATAGTCCTTCAGTAACATCAACTGCGAGGAGAAAGGCTCAATGCAGAACCTGGTCTTTTGAGGTAGATTGGGCGTCGCGTAGAACAAACTGCCGCTGGCATTGCTCAAATACGCACTCGTGCTCTTAGTCGGAGCATCCGGTTCGCCAACATCATTCTTCAAGAGGGTTCTCTCCCAAGGCATCCTTACAACTCCCGAGAACCTGAAAAAGCCAATAAGCCTCCAGCTCATATAGCCCCATACTACCACAACTTTCTGTAACGTCTACGGAAATCCCCATCACGAATTAAAAAATTGTAAAAAACCTCTCAAGCTTTACCTGTCAATAACTTACGACTAAATCCTGCCTGCACTTGCAGAGCCAGACCCACCTCCGTCCACAGGCATGTTCATGGGATTTAAATCTCAATTGTGCAGCAATTTAAGGGCTCCACACCGAGACAGCTTCCCCAAGACGTTCCCTCGCATACTGTTATTTTCACACCATACCCTAAATAGTCAATCCCCCGATTTAGATCCTCTGCTGAACATTTAGGGGATCTTCCAGCTTTGACAGTTTTTCTGAAACCGACCCGACAGTTCTGGAGATGTCCTCCGGGAAACAATTGGTCTTGATTGAACTTATACCCGGGCTTGATATACTGGTTGTCGAGGCGTTTTCAATACATTGTTTAAAAACAATTGAGGCGGGTAACCGCCGGACCAGAGCCTTCGTTTACGTGATAGCTACCCTTTACTGTAAATTTATTGGCTGTAGATGAGAAAGTGAAATCAGTTCAAATGAGTGCAGACACAGAGAAAACATCAAACGAAGCTGTCAAGGGTCTCAAAGGAATCATTGCAGCCGACAGTTCCATCTGTTTAGTCAACGGTACTGAAGGGAAGCTGCTGTATCGTGGTTACAACATCGATGACCTGGCGGAAAACGCAACCTTCGAGGAAGTTTCATTCCTGCTGCTGAATGGCGAACTTCCTAACGAATCTCAACTGGCAGACTACCAGAACGAGTTGAAGAAACATCGCAGCATCCCCGCAGAACTGATCGACACCCTGAAGAACTTGCCAGAGTCAGCACCACCAATGGCGCTGCTGCGGTCACTGACCTCTCTGGCTGGTGTTTACGATCCGGATGCCGAAGAAGAGTCTTACGAAAAACGGTTGGAGATCTCGATCAAACTGATTTCTCAAATCCCCACAATGGTTGCCGCCATCCATCGGATTCGCAAAGGCCTGGAGCCTGTTGAACCCGATTCCAGTCTCTGCCACGCGGGCAACTTCATGTATATGCTCAACGGTGAGAAACCGAGCGAAGACGCCACCCGCGCCATGGACCTGATTCTCACCCTGCACGCAGAACACGGTTTGAACGCCAGTACGTTCACCAGCCGGGTGATCATCGCCACACTCCCCGATATTTACTCCGCAATCACCGGAGCCATCGGTGCTCTGAAAGGGAAACTGCACGGCGGTGCCAACACCGAAGTTCTCAAGACCCTGTTCGAAATCGGTTCCCTTGAGAACATTACTCCCTACATCAAGAATGTGCGGGAAAACAAAGGCAAATTCATGGGCTTTGGCCACGCGGTTTACCAGGTGGAAGACCCGCGTGCCAAGCACCTCAAAGAATTGTCTCGTCGACTGGGAGAAGAGACCGGCGAACCCAAGTGGTACGAAATGTCGATCGAAATGGAAAAGCAGGTCTACGCGGAAATCAAGCGGAACTGCAACGTCGACTTCTACTCGGCCAGCCTGCAGCACTACATGGGCATCCCCGGCGATCTCTTCACCTGTATCTTCGCATCCAGCCGGATCGCGGGATGGTGTGCTCACATTCTGGAACAGCTGGATGGCAATAAAATCATCCGCCCCAAGGCGAACTACATCGGCTACGAAGAACGTTCTTACGTTCCGGTCAGCCAGCGTTAAAACGACGTTTTCAACTCGCACTCCAAAAACCCCGGCCAGCTTGCCGGGGTTTTTTCTGCATTTTGTAACTACACAACCAAACGCTTAATCAGTTCAATCTGGCGACAGAAATCAGTCAGGGAGCCCGCAATGCCAAATGCCAGCCGAAGTGTCCGATTTCAGATCCGGTGCCTGTGCCTGCTGCTTGTCCTGTCTGGCTGGCATATCACAGCAGAATGCGGCGTAATCTATGTCGACAATCGCGCGGGCAATAATTCCTTTAACGGCATCGCCCTCAAAACGACCAATGGCAAGAACGGCCCCGTCAAAACGATCCAGCGGGCCCTCGAATATGCCCGCCCCGGAGACAAGATCATTCTGGTCAACAACGAGCAGCCTTACCAGGAAGCATTGACGCTGTCCGGCAAACGGCATAGCGGGCTGGGTAAGGAAAAATTCACGATCCTCGGGAATGGGGCTACCATCAGCGGAGCCATCCCGGTCCCGCAAAATGGCTGGCGCAAGCTCGACAACGGGCTCTGGAAAGTCACTCCCTATCGCAAAGGCTATTTTAATCTGTATCTGAATGGAAAACCGGTGCCCGAATTTGAACCAGCCGCGGGTGAAACATTGAAACTCTCAGAGATCCCCGCAGGGAAATGGGCGGTTCACCATGGATCCATCATCTATCGCGAACAGAAAAACCAGCAGCCGTGGATGGAATCCTTCTCATTGGCCGGAAAATCAGTTGGGCTCTCGCTGATCGATGTTTCGGGAGTACAGATTTCAGACGTGACGTTTGAAAATTTCCGCCTGGATGGCATCAATGTTCATGATCGCTGCAAAGAAATCGTCCTGGATAAAGTCACCTGCACCGGAAACGGACGCTGTGGATTGTCCGTCAATGGGACCAGCCAGGTCGAAGTCATCGATTCCAAACTGATCGACAACCGCGTAGAAGACCTGCTCATCACAGAACAGGGTGTAGCCAATGTGAAGCAGACACAACTGGGCAAAGAAGTAGAAGTGAAACCCTGAGCTTCGCTTCACCCCCCCGATTCTGCAATCGTCTAGCGTTCGCCGTCCTGCCCTTCCAGATCTTCGAGCTCTTTCTCCGCTTCCCGCTCGGCATCGCTCAGCTTCAGGCCAGTCCGATTCGAGTAATACAGGCCTACCAGTGTCACGGGTATATACTGCACCAGGTGATAGTAAATGGAAGCGGCAAATGCTTTCGCTTCAGGCACGCCAAACGGTTGCAGACTGATCTTGAAACAGAACTGAACCACTCCGAAAAAACCAGGCGTCGCGGGGACAGTCACCCCGAATGCAGTTACTCCCAGCACCACAAAAGCCGCCAGGGGAGTAATCTCGATCTGGAAACTCCAGAGTGCCACCAGAATACTCAGACCATTGATAAACCACTGTGCAAATGAGGTCCAGATGATCCCAAATGCCAGTCGCCCGCTTTTCATCGAAGCCATTCCCTCCGCTCCCGCACGCATCATTTCCAATACGAGGTGCGTCAGTTTTTCAGGCAGAAAGGGAATCAGACTGAACAGTTTCTGAAACAGGCGAATCACTGCTTCCGTCCAGATCAGATACGCGGCCAGCACCAGGATGATCACAGGCATAATACCTGCCAGAAACAGGCTTGCTGTCTGATAATCTTTCGAAAGACCAGGTGCGAAATAAATACCGCACCAGAGGTAACAGAGAATCGCCACAATATCGAACAACCGCTCCAGAACCACGGTTGAGAGTACGGTTGTTTTGGGAATCTGAAACTGCCGCCCAAGGACATAGACTCGCAAAAACTCACCCAGATGCGCAGGCAGAATGTTATTCCCCATGAAGCCAATCATCATCGCCGGGGCCACTTCGGAGATCTTCAACTTCCGGACCGGTTCCAGCAGCATCCGCCAGCGATAGGCTTTCAACCAGAAGAAGAGAAACAGCAAGCCCAGCATCACGGGCAGCGTCCAGTAATTTGCCTGGCGGAAACTTTCTTTAATCTGCTGCAGATTGACTCCCCAGAGTGCCGCCACCAGGCAGGCAATCGTGATGATGACACCCAGCATCAGCTTGATCAGTTTCGATTTATTAATGGGAATCTCTCCAAAACACAGTCAGCGAACAAAGCAGAATACTTCAACAGAATGGAAAATCTTTTATCGCATCAACTTTATTTTTCAAAGGGGAATCCATTCGGCCGTGGCATCCACAGCATATTTAGAACTCCATGTTTATCTATTTTCACAGAGATCGCACTGCTGACGCAGGAATTTTTTACAATGTTCCTACCTTTAGGTTAAAACCTCTTGCCAACTTAATAAGAGAATTTTATCCTTCTTTCCTCTTCGCACGTATTGGCATACTTTCCCAATCTCAAATTGCGTGCAGGGACTCTACCCCATAAAGATTCCAGTTCGGATTTACAGGAATATTTTATCAAGGGATTGAACGTAAGGAGCTCATGGATGAGCGTTTTAAAAATCTATTACCCCGAAGAAACTACCACCGAAACCCCCGTCACACAGACAGAATCTCAACCAACGATTCTGCCATTCCGTCGGGCACTTAACCGTCAGCCTCGGTTCGAACGACAGACTGACTGGGTTCTGAACCGCGCACGAATCCTGTTTCAAAATCAGCAGTGCCCGGCATGCAACAGTTCCTCAGTTGAGAAACTGGAACTGAGAGACGGCTTGCTCAACCGCAGGAACCGGATGATTCCGGGAACGTCTACGGTTGTAGGCTTCCGTTGTGAATGCTGTGATACGGAATGGCCCGCCTGAAACAGCTGCGATCCTTTCCAGGATAACGGTAGTTCGAGGACTTACATCACAGAGAAGTAGTTTTCGACAGCAAAGTCGAATGCCTCCGCGCTGAGTTTGCGCGGCAGTTCCTTGTAGGTGCAGAAGTTCTTGACCTGCAACAGGAGGTCGCGCGGCTGACAGGCGCGGAACGGTCGATCTACGGCCTTGTAATGCGTATCGACCAGGTGCTGGTAAGCCTCCTCGTCAAACTGGAAGCCCATGATCGGCGCCATCAACTCAAACAAGGCCCGGAATTCCTCCTCGGAGGGATCGAGGGCCTCGATTTTGTAAGGAATACGACGCAGAAACGCAGCGTCGACCAGATCCTTCGGCTCCAGGTTCGTTGAAAAGATAATCAACTGGTCGAAGGGCACCTGAATCTTTTTCCCGCTGGGCAGGTTCAGGAAGTCGTAGCGTTTTTCCAGCGGAACAATCCAGCGGTTGAGTAACTCATCCACGGGCATCCGCTGACGTCCAAAGTCGTCGATCACAAACGTCCCGCAGTTACTCTTCAACTGCAGAGGGGCTTCACAGATCTTGGTCTGCTGATTCTGCGTAATTTCCAGTTCCTTCATGGTGAGTTCCCCCCCGGCGATCACCGTAGGACGCACAATCTGCACCCACCGCTGATCAATGCCGGACAGGTCAAACAACCCCTCGGCTGTCTCTTCCTGAACAACCTCTTCGTGCAGTCCCGGGTCGAAAATTCGTATGATATCCCCATCGATGCCCAGGCAGCGGGGAATCCAGATCGTTGAACCAAAGGCTTTGGTAATTCGCTCTGCAATACTCGTCTTCCCGTTCCCTGCTTCACCGAAGAGGAACATCCCCCGGCCCGAGTTGACGGCAGGCCCCAGGCGATCCAGCATCTTGGGATTAATAATCAGATCGGAAAAGGCTTCTTTCAGATCCGCTTGTGTGGCTTCCTGCTTGGCGATACTCTGCAGTTCCATCGCCTTAAGGTAGTCTTTAAAACAGACGGGGGCCGCTCCGAAATAGGTACACTCCTGCGCATACCGTCGTGCGCGTTCCCGACCGAGTTCGGTAATCATGAATTCATAGTCGCCCATCTCGGCAGTACTGCCATAGGCAACCAGTTGATCCTGCTTGGCACGTTTCAGAATGGCATCCACAATTCCAAAGGGCAACTTGACCTGCTTGCAGATCTGGCGTCCCGTTTGAGTCCCTTTCGCCAGCAGATACTTGAGGATCAATCTCTCGATTTCATCCTGGGTCAATCCGGTATCTTCCAGCGTTTCCGGACACTGAGGAACGAATTTCCCCTGCGATTCTTCGGCACTCCCTTTCAGCAGGGACTGTACGCGATTAAACAACTGGCTCAGATGCTGATCCTTGCCAATCACCCGCATGGGTTCGCTTAATTCGGGAAGTGCAGAGGTCGACACCCCATCGGCGTCGTCTTCAGCATACGAGTCCGAATCGTCAGAAACCTCCGCGGCAGCCAGCTCCAGCATGCTCAAAGAGGCCAGAAGCTCTTCGGTATTCACCGTATTCGATGCGGTTTTCCCTGTGGCTTCTTTTTCATCATGATGGGATTGAAGATTGGACACGTCGGAAGTAGTTTCATGAGCTGACATATTCGGTTCACATTCCATCTAATGCGTTGAATGGAAAAGCCGCATCATCCGGTCGTATCTTTTCCGGCCAGGCCCGCTTTGATGTAAGTGAGAGGAAGTGCAACCTGCTTTCACACGCTGCAACGCAAACATAGCTCGGGTAATGTGAGAGTCAAATTTGTTTTTCAACTCTGATTGATCATCGCCCGCTTCAGGCAAATTGACTTGATCCACCACGGTTTGGTCCCCCCCATCTCATCAGTGACCAGAAGTTCCCTGCAACAGCTGGACCGATCGCAGGAGTTGCACCAGTTAATCATCAAAATAGTCAATACCCTGTTTATTTTTCTAAACAGCCAGGCGAACACACAGGGAAAATTTGACTTGGTACCCCCTCGACCTAGATTCCCTCTGTAAGAGTATTCTCTTGCAGACAGGCAACTTCCATCTCTTCTTACTTGAACTGGATGCTTCTATGTGTGGAATTGCGGGCTTCATCCGCACTGATCGACGCCCCGTCGAACAGGCAGAACTGAAAAAAATGATTGCCACTCTGAATCACCGCGGTCCTGATGCCTCAGGCACACAGGTCTCGGATTCAGTCGGACTCGCCCACAGTCGACTCAGCATTGTCGACCTGGCCGGTGGCCTGCAGCCCATGCAGACTCCCGATGGCATGCTCAGCGTCACATTCAACGGAGAGATTTTCAACCACATCGAACTGCGTGCCCAGCTTCAGCAGAAAGGCTACCAGTTCCAGACCCACTCCGATACAGAAGTCATCCTGCTGATGTACGCCGAATATGGTCCTGAATGCGTACATCACTTTAACGGACAGTGGGCCTTCGCAATCCATGATCGACGCAAACAGGAAGTCTTTCTGTCCCGCGACTGGATGGGAATCCGACCACTGGTCTATACGCAGACTCCCAGTCGCTTTTGCTTTGCCTCAGAAATCAAAGCCCTGTTTGCCCTGCCGGATGTCGAACGACGCGTCGATCACACAGCATTGAACCAGCTGTTTACCTTCTGGTCTCCTCTGCCTCCCCGTACATTTTTTGCCGGTGTCTCTGAACTGCCCCCCGGTCATTCCATGATCGTGAAAGACGGTAACGTCAAAATCTGGCAATACTGGAATCTCGACTATTCACCCAACGAAGACAACCGCTCACTGGACGACTGGGCAGACGAACTGCGGTCGCTGCTGATCAACGCCACCCAGCTCCGGCTGCGGGCTGATGTGTCCGTCGGCGCCTACCTGAGCGGCGGACTCGACTCATCAATCACAGCCGCCATCATTCGCAATTACACCAACGCCCCGCTGAACACCTTCTCGGTCAACTTCAATGACAAAGATTTTGACGAAAGCCAGTTCCAGCAGGAAATGATCACCGAACTGGGCACCGACCATCAGACAGTCTGCTGCTCTTATGACGATATCGGACGCATCTTCCCGACGGTAATTCAGCACACAGAAAAACCGGTTTTACGCACAGCACCTGCCCCCATGTTTCTCCTGTCGAAACTGGTCCGGGAAAGTCAGTTCAAAGTCGTCATGACGGGAGAGGGTGCCGATGAAGTCTTCGGTGGCTACGACCTGTTTAAAGAAACAAAAATCCGTCGCTTCTGGAGTCGGCAACCGGATTCCAAAATCCGTCCGCTGCTGCTCAAGCGTCTCTACCCTTACATGAAAAATCTGCAGGCCCAGTCCCCCGACTACCTGAAGGCGTTCTTCAAGATTCGTGAAGACGAACTCGACAGCCCCTTCTTCTCGCATCTCCCGCGCTGGGACCTGACAGCCAAACTCAAAACATTCTTCAGTGATGACCTCAAACAGGAACTGCAAACACAGGATCCACCGGCTGAGTTCCAGCAACAGCTGCCCGCTCAGTTTTCGGAGTGGCCTTCCTTCTGTCAGGCACAGTACCTGGAAGCCATCAATCTGATGCCCGGTTATATTCTGTCTTCCCAGGGAGACCGGATGGCGATGGGCAATTCAGTCGAAGGCAGGTTCCCGTTCCTGGATTACCGGGTGGTCGAGTTCGCTTCCCGCGTTCCCGTACGCTTCAAGATGAACGGTCTCAACGAAAAATTCCTGCTGAAATACGCCTTGAGAGACCTGATTCCCGACAGCATACGCCAACGTCCCAAACAACCGTATCGTGCTCCGGACGCACACAGCTTCATCGACTCAAACAGCCAGCGGGCACGGTTTGCTTATGTCAACGAACTGCTGTCACCGGAACGCCTGGAGGCGCATGGACTGTTCCAGCCCACCGCAGTCCAGCGACTGGTCAAAAAGATGGAACAGGGACGCGCCATCGGCACGCGAGACAACATGGCTCTGGTCGGAATCCTTTCGACCCAGATTCTGGTCGAACAGATGATCAACGGCCAGACAGTCACAGCCGGAAAAGAAACAACAGCTCCCGCCACCATTACGAGTTAACACAATCCCTTAATAACATCTCCACTCAGTACAGCTAAGAGGTTAATAACATGAATCCCATTCAATCAGAGATCCGTAACTTTGTCGCCGAAAACTTCCTGTTCGGAGAAGATCCGGAATCTTTGCAGAACGACGACTCATTCCTGGAAACAGGCATCATCGATTCCACAGGCGTGCTCGAACTGGTTGCCTTTATCGAAGACCAGTATCACGTTGAAGTCGATGACGATGAACTTGTCCCGGAAAACCTGGACTCCATCAATCGTCTGATCGATTTCATCGACTCCAAAATCAAAGAACTGGCCTAATTTCAAAGGAGCGGGCTGTTGTTACTACAATCATTTCTGGAACAGAGCGCCAGTCATCATCCTGACAAAGTCGCCTTGATCATCAATCAGTCGCGGTACACCTACCGGGAACTGGAACAGCAGAGCAACCGGCTGGCACATGCCCTGCTGGAACGGGGGCTGCAAAGAGGAGACCGGGTGGCCATCCATCTGGAAAACTCACTCGAAGCCGTCGTCGCGATCTTTGCGACCATCAAAGCGGGTGGTGTGTTCGTAATGGTCAATCCCACTACGAAAATCGATAAGCTGACCTACGTGCTCAACAACTGCCGGGCCAGCGTACTGATCATCCCCGGGAAGAAACGGACCTCGATCCTCGAACATTCCGATCTGCTGCCACACCTGAAAACCGTGGTGACCGTGGGTCCTGCCACCGGACATCCGGAGCAGTCCGATCTGCAGATGCCCCGCTTCGCCGAGTGGGATCAACTGCAGTCTGATTTCGCGGACCAGAATACCCCGCCACACATCCAGACGATCAGCATCGATCTGGCGGCCCTGGTCTACACCTCAGGCTCAACCGGAAATCCCAAGGGGGTCATGCTGACTCATTTAAACATGACTTCAGCCGCCCGCTCGATTACCACCTACCTGATGAATGTCCCCGAAGACATCATCCTCAATGTACTCCCGCTGTCGTTCGACTACGGTCTGTATCAGCTGCTGATGGCATTCCGCGTCGGTGCGACACTGGTTCTCGAAAAATCCTTTACCTATCCACATGCAGTGCTGCAGAAGATCATTGATGAAAAAGTGACCGGATTTCCGCTGGTCCCGACGATGTCTGCCATTCTGCTGAAAATGGATCTCTCCAAGTATGACTTCTCGCAGCTGCGCTATATCACCAACACCGGTGCCGCGCTGCCCACAGAGCATATCCTGACATTCCGCAAACGGCTGCCTCACCTGCAGATCTTCTCGATGTACGGTCTGACCGAGTGCAAGCGGGTTTCGTATCTGCCCCTCGATCAGGTCGATATCAGAACCGGTTCGGTGGGTATCGCCATGCCGGACACGGAAGTCTTCATCGTCGACGACGAAGGTCATCGCCTGCCCCCCGAACATGTCGGCGAACTGGTAGTACGTGGTGCCAATGTCATGAAAGGTTACTGGGAAGCCCCCGAACGTACCGCCGAACGTCTGAAAGCGGGAGAACTGCCGGGAGAAATGTTCCTGTATACCGGCGACCTGTTCCGCATGGACCGCGCAGGCTACCTGTACTTCGTAGGCCGACGAGATGACATCATTAAAAGTCGCGGTGAAAAAGTCAGCCCGAAGGAAGTGGAAAATGTACTGTTTGCCCATCCGGCAATTTCGGAAGCCGCCATCGTGGGTGATCCCGATCCAGTCCTGGGACAATCAATCCGTGCCATCGTCACCATGATGCCCGGAGAGGAACTGACCGAAAAAGAGGTCCTTTCCTACTGTCGCAAGCACCTGGAAGATTTCATGGTTCCACAGAAAGTGGAATTCCGTGACGAGCTTCCGAAATCACCCAACGGCAAAGTCGATAAAAAACAGCTGGCTCTGCCCTGATACGGCGATCCACAAAGCGATTTCATACACAATACATACTTATTACCAACGCCTGCTGAATCGTTCTCAGTGGGCAACAGGAGAACCATAAATGTCGACCACAACTTCCACCCGTACTTTCAGTCCTGCTTTGTTAGATCTCGATTGTGCTGCAGAAACCGAACGCATCGTCCGCTGGATGCAGGAAACTGTCCGCAAAGATATGCGTAAAAAAGGCGCCGTTCTGGGTCTTTCCGGAGGGATCGACAGCAGCGTCGTGACCGCACTTTGTGTCCACGCCTTCGGTTCTGACCGGGTGCTGGGAATCATGATGCCCGAACACGACACAAAAGACGAAAGCCTGATCTACGGCCAGTTACTCGCCGATCATTACCATGTCGAGTCACTCGTCGAAAACATCTCCCCCATGCTGCAGGGAGCGGGCTGTTACGAACGCCGTGATGCTGCTATCAAAAAGGTCATCCCGGAATACGAACCTCACTGGAAATCCAAAATCGTGCTGCCCGACCTGCTCCAGGAAGGGGGCTACCGTGTCTTTTCCGTAGTCGTGCAGACTCCGGACGGGGAACTGATCAAGAAACGACTCCCTCTCTCGGCCTATCAGACCATTGTCGCAGCAACGAACTTCAAACAGCGCTGTCGAAAAATGATGGAATACTATCATGCAGACCGCCTGAACTACGCAGTGCCGGGTACACCGAATCGCCTCGAATACGACCAAGGCTTCTTCGTCAAAAACGGCGATGGTGCTGCAGACCTGAAACCGATCGCGCACCTTTACAAGACGCAGGTCTATCAGCTGGCAGCTTACCTGAATGTTCCGGAACTGATCCAGATGCGTCCTCCGACTACCGACACCTATTCTCTGGAACAGTCCCAGGAAGAATTCTTCTTTGCCGTCTCTTACGACAAACTGGACTGCTGCCTGTATGGCTTAAACCACGGTTATTCCGCAGCCGAAGTGGCAGAAGGCATCGGACTGCCCGCTGAACAGGTTGCACTGGTTTACAGCGACATCGAATCAAAACGCAAAGCAGGTCATTACCTGCACATGTCACCACAATTGATTGAACGTGTCGCTAACTGAGACCGTTGCTGGAGAGGCAACTGTGATGGAAAGGATATGGGGTATGAGTAAAAAAGAACTGCTGGCCAGAGCGCTCGACTGGACAGGAATGAATCTGCTCGCGCGAAATACGCCAGTCTGGAATGGTCTGGTTGTTCTGAATTACCATCGAATTGGAGACAGGCAGAACTCACTGTTCGATCACGATCTCTGGAGTGCATCTGCAGAAGATTTTGAACAACAAGTGCGATTCCTGACTCTGAATTTCGATCTGATCCGCATTCAGGATCTGGACCATATCTGGAAAAGCCCGCGAGGACGATACGTCCTCATTACATTCGATGATGGATACCTCGATAATTATGAATGGGCCTTTCCCCTGCTCCGTGCCTACAATTCACCAGCCACGTTTTTCCTGACCACCGGCTTTCTGGACGAGCGCAAGATCGCCTGGTGGGACGAAATCTCCTGGATGGTTCGCAGCTCGTCACAGAGCAATTTGAAACTGGCCCCCTGGAGTGAGCAGCAACTCTCTCTGGAACCTACTCAGCAATGTCAGACGATTAAAATACTCTTACAGATCTACAAGGGGCTGTCCGGGGAACAGACAGAGGACTTTATGACTGCCCTCGCAGACGCGACCGGCACCGGTCGCTGTCCCGCAGAAATCGCAGATCGGGTCTGGATGGACTGGGACATGATCCGCGAAATGAGTGAAGCGGGCATGGATATCGGCGGTCATACCGTCAATCACCCCATCCTGGCCAATCATCCGGAAGAAACTCAGAAATTCGAAGTCCAACACTGCAAGCAGCGCATCGAAACCGAACTCAATCAGTCGATCTCGGCGTTCAGTTATCCCGTGGGTGCCCAAAATTCGTTTGACCATCTCACGCGCAACTGTCTGGAGGAATCCGGATATCGCTGGGGATTCAGCTATTACGGCGGTTACTCGTCCCTGGGTGAGCATGATCCCTGGGACCTGCCTCGCATCGCCATTGAATCCGAAAATCCCGCGGCCCTGTTCCGGTCGTCGGTCTCTTTCCCGCAGGTCTTCAGCCAGAAGAAGGTGTACACTAACACAGACACCAATCCTGCAGTCTCAGCCGAATAATTCGACTCAGGGGGACTGTTTCTGATATTTTCTCAGAATTTGTGATCCGTCTCCCCAGTTGGTTGACGATTCCTTAAGAATTTGCGATAACAACGGACCGCTTTGCAGGTTGTGGTACGCGCGACTACGTGCTGTTTCCCACAATTTCAACTGCTCTATCTGGTTTGATTTACCTGATATTCAGCCGCTAAGCTGTTATACAGGAATAGTTTATTTCGATCAAACCCTAATAATATTTCTTTGCCGTGTGTTACTGGAACCAAGCGGCAGCTGATGATTAATGTGGGAGAAAGACTGAATGGGTCGTTACACAGGACCAAAAGGACGGGTTAACCGCCGTTTAGGAGCTTTGGTTTTCGAAGACGCAGGTGCAACACGTGCACTGGACCAGCGGAGCATGCCGCCGGGAATGTCACAGCGTCGGCGGAAGCCCTCAAACTACGGTCTCGCATTAATCGAAAAGCAGAAGATCAAATTCTACTACGGTCTGCGTGAACGTCAGCTGCGTCGGTACTTCGACAAAGCCAAACGCACCAAAGGCAACACCGGGGAAGCTCTGCTGATCCTCTGCGAGCGTCGTCTCGACAATGTTGTCTGTCGGGCTGGATTTGCTCAGACTCGTCCGCAGGCGCGTCAGGGTATCGTTCACTCACACTTCCAGCTGAACGGCCAGACGGTTAACAAGCCTTCTATCTGGGTCAAACCAGGTGATGTTATTACCGTCCGCAACCGTCCCAACCTGAAGAAACTCTACGGCGAACTGGTTGAATCCGGTCGCCCCGGATGTGCCTGGTTGTCTCTGGACAAAAAAGAGCTGGCAGCAACCGTTGTCACAGCTCCCGGTTCAGAAGATGTCAGCCTGCCGGTTGACGTGGGTCAGGTCGTGGCGTTGATCTCTCGCTAAAGATCAATTCGAGTACAATTCAACACTCCGAAAAATCGTTCTGGTTTTTCGGAGTGTTTTTATTTACATTCGTTATAAAATCCCCTTCAGGGGTGAGAATTCTGTTGGAACACGTTATTGTGATTAACAGAATTGTTTTAATACTTGATGTACTACCCGCCGTGATCGCAACGACCTTCTACGGCCTTGAGAGAGAGAGGCATAACTATGGCAACGGACCGTCGAAAAGCCGTCCTGTTGTTTGGTGCTCCTGGAGTTGGTAAAGGAACTCAGGGGAGAATTTTAGGTCAGATCCCGGGCTTTTTCCATCTCTCCAGTGGAGACGTCTTTCGCTCGATCGATATCGAGTCTCCCGAAGGTCAGGAAATTTATAAATACAGTTCGCGCGGCGAACTGGTTCCTGATGAACTCAGTATCCGCATCTGGAAACAGGGACTCGATGCCCGGGCTACCCTCTCCATGTATAAGCCTCGTAAAGACATCCTCATCCTGGATGGAATTCCTCGAAATGTGGAACAGGCGAAAATCCTGGAACAATACATCGATGTACTCAAGGTGCTCCACTTAACCTGTAGTGACGAAGAAGAGATGATCCACCGCATCCGGCACCGCGCGATCCGCGAGAACCGGGCCGACGATGCCAACGAAAGTGTCATCCGTCGTCGCTTCGAAGTCTATCGTGAAGAATCAGCACAGGTTCTCAGCTGTTATCCAGAAGATATCGTCGCACACATCGATGCGATTGGTTCTCCTGCCGGCGTCTTACTCGCCTGCCTCGAACAGCTCGTCCCCGTGCAGGATGCTCACTTCCGGGGTGAACACACTTCCTGAGTCAGAAAGAATCGTACCCGCCAGTAAATAAATCAGATTAGACAGAAAGGCGCGCTCATGGCCGGTTTGAACTGGGGTTTTTCTTTACTGCGAACGAAACTCTCAAATACCGGCTGGGCCCTGCTGCTCTGCCTGATCACATTGCTGAGCCTGTCGCCCGCAAAAGCACAGGCGCGGCCGGCCCGCCAGCATCCGAACTTTGTGATCATCTTTACCGACGATCAGGGCTACCAGGATGTCGGCGTCTTCGGCTCCCCGAACATTAAAACTCCCAATCTTGACCAGATGGCCCAGGAGGGAGTTCGCTTTACCGACTTCTACGCTGCCCAGGCCGTCTGTTCCGCCTCACGGGTTGCCCTGCTCACCGGATGTTATCCCAATCGCGTCGGCATTCGCGGCGCACTGGGACCACAGTCCAAGATCGGCATCAACTCAGAAGAAACCACAATCGCGGAAGTCGTCAAGCCACAAGGCTACGCCACCGCAATCTACGGCAAATGGCACCTGGGACATCTCCCCGAATTCCTGCCAACCCGCCACGGCTTCGACGAGTATTTCGGACTCCCCTACTCAAACGATATGTGGCCGTTCCACCCGACAGCGGGAAAGCGGTTCCCTGACCTGCCCCTGATCGAAAATGAAACCGTCATCAACCCCAAAGTGACCGGCAAAGAACAGGCTCAGCTCACGACCTGGTACACGGAACGTGCCGTCTCGTTTATCAACAAACACCATGACCAGCCCTTCTTCCTGTACGTCCCGCAGTCCATGCCTCACGTGCCCCTGTATGTCAGCGACAAGTTCAAAGGCAAATCAGAACAGGGCCTGTATGGCGACGTGATCATGGAAATCGACTGGTCCGTCGGCCAGATCCGTCAGGCACTCAAAGAAAACGGCATCGCAGAAAACACCCTGGTGATCTTCACCTCCGATAACGGTCCCTGGCTCTCCTATGGAGACCATGCTGGCTCGGCGCTCCCCCTGCGGGAAGGTAAAGGCACCGCCTGGGATGGCGGCCAACGCGAACCCTGCATCATGGCCTGGCCCGGACAGATTCCGGCAGGCACTGTCTGTCACGAGATGGCAATGACCATCGATCTTCTGCCCACCATCGCCTACCTCTCCGGCGGCAAGGTGCCTCAAGACCGCATCATCGACGGCAAAAACATCTGGCCCCTCATGAGTGGAGAATCAGGAGCTAAATCCCCCCACGAGGTGCTCTACTTCTACTGGGGCGATCACCTGAATGCGGTTCGCAGCGGCAAATGGAAACTGCACTTCCCGCATCCTTACCGCAGCCTGAAAGACAAACCCGGCTCCGGCGGTACACCCGGCCCCTACATTCAGAAGAAAACCGGCCTGGCACTCTATAACCTGAAAGACGACATCAGCGAAAGCAAAAACGTCGCTGATCAGCATCCTGAAGTCGTCAAACGCCTCACTGCTCTGGGAGAACAGGCCCGCGAAGACCTCGGCGACTCCGGCACAAAACGCAAAGGCAAAAACAACCGCCAGCCCGGCCGGGTTGATTGAAGATAGTTCCAGAGATCATTTCAGATCTTTGGCGTGAGGAAAATACTCTCGATAGAGATCGGTCAGCTCTTTCTGATCGCTGCTCCACAATGGACGATACACCTCACCCCGATAACCGGTCCAGACATAGCCGGGCCGAAACGCTTTGCAATACTTTGGTCTCCCCAGTTGCTCATAGCGTGCTTCAGTGAAGACGCATTCAAGCCCCAGCCTACTCTCTCCCGGATCTCCCAACGGTTCCAGCCAGTCTTCCAGTTCCCATCCACCAATAAAAGTGGCCTCCCAGGCCACACGTGCAAACTGAAAATCAGGTCCCTGCTGCAAATGACGATAGAGCCTCACCCCAGCCTCTGTACATTCAATTGCATCTGTGACCGTTCTCACTGCACAGTCACTTAATTGCCGAGACCATAAGCTGCAGGCATACACGCCCTCAATATCTTCTGGCGAAAACTGCCAGTGGGTCGTTTTACCCGTCTGTAGCTCAAAGGTGAGCCCTTCGAAATGGGACTTGATCTCCCCTAGTTCTTCCGGCGTGTGGCACTCGACGTAAAGATCAAAGATGATGGCCAAAAATCAGTTCCGCAATCGATAAAGATATGTCACCAAGATGACACTTGAATTAACTAAGAGAAATCTTAATTTTCAGACATCTCGGCTTCAATCACATTTTTCGCGAAGCTCTCGTAAGCAGCTCCCATCTCTTTCGCCAGCGAATCAGGAAAGACATGAAACTCACCAGCTTGTAAAGCAGCAACCACTCCATCGGCCACCAGTTCCGGAGGCTCGGCGATTTCATCAAAGCCGGCAGTATGCCCCATATCCGTGGCGATCGGTCCCGGATGCACGCTGACGACCAGGGTCCCCTGCTCCTTCAACTGGTCTTTCAAACCCTGAGTAACCGCATACGCAGCAGCCTTGGAGGCACAGTAAGTCGTGAATTCAGGAAATGTTTTTATGGATGCTACGGAATTCAGCTGCACCAGCGCGCCGCCCCCATTGGCTTTCAGTACCGGAGCGAATGCCTGTGCGACACGGATCAAACCGTAAACGTTGGCATTCATTTCGAATTCAAGTGATTCCAGTGCATTCTCAGACAGAGCGGAAGCCGTTTTCAACACCCCCGCATTATTCACGACCAGTGAGACATCACTGGCAGTCTGGGCCGCAGTCTTGATCGTTTCCGGTTTCGTCAGATCCAGCTCCAGGGGAACCACCTTATCCCCATATGCCTCGGTCAACCCGGAAACCGAAGCCGGATCACGCACCGCAGCATAGACTTTCGCCGCACCAGCTTTCAGTAATGCTTCCAGAATCGCTTTCCCAATCCCCCGATTCGCACCGGTTACCAGTCCCACCTGACCACTGATCTCATAGCCCATCTCAGATCCCTTTTTTAAAACAGAAATTTCTCCCACTGGCATCACCAGCAGTCGTCCAGGAGCGTCACACGCATTCTACGCCGCGGTTTCGCTGAGACAAGACTTGAGTTCGAGGACAGGAAGATTGCTGTATCGTACATGAAATATCTCATATAGGACTGCATCGACAGTTAGAAGTCCGTTCCCCCCTCACTTCCAGAACTGCCACCACTTCTTTGTCAGTCGGCGTTCACAGCGCTTGCAGATCGTCAGCGGCCGGCCTTCTACGGTAATCATCACTCCCTGCTCATAGTCCTTCCCACAGATGGCGCAGCTCGACAGATCGGGGCCCGTCGTTTCGACCGATTCGAAGTCTTCTACCATCGGTCCGCCCTGACGCAGGTGCGCGATATACTTCAACTCGCTGAGTGCGATTTCGCTTTCGGGGTCCAGTTCCAGCGAAGCATGAAAGGCGGCTTCCGCATCATCCAGTTTCCCCATTTCAATCAATACGAATCCCCGCCCGCGACGTGCCATTGCCAGTTCAGCCTGACTGACATGCGGTCCGGTCTCCACCACCTGATCATACAATGCGAGGGCCCCCTCTTTATTCCCGAGGTGAATCAGCGCCTGCGCCTTCTCGAACAGAAACTTCGGATTCTCCGGCTCCAGGCTGCGCCCCTTGTCGAGATACTCTATCGCCTGGGCATACTGCTGCTGTTTCACACACAGGAACCCCAGGTAGTAATAAGCCCGCGGATAGGCATTCCCGATCCACTTCACCGCCCGCTCCGTTCCCTGGTCCTGCATCCAGCTCACGTATTGCATGAACTCATTCATGCTCCAGAACTTGATCGCCACTCCCTCCCCGTCTGCCTCTTCATTTTCATAGGTCTCCGGCGTATTGGCAATCACTTCCTGAAGCAGCCGCTCCCCCTGTTGCAGCTTACCCGCCGTCAACGCTTCCAGAGCCGCTTCAACTTTAGTCACGTCCTCTATTTCGACTTCACTTGCCACTGGCTCAGCCTCAATTCATGCTAAGTAAAAACACATTACTCATTGTATTGGATTATGACTGTGATCGACGGACATCCACACCGCCAGATCACGAAATGTCTGTAATTCGGGCGGTAAGGGATCGGAATGGTGATGGTACAGGCAATACAACTTCCAGCACGCATAGAGAGAAACACACGGCGCTAATAGATAAAGAATGTTGGCTGTGGCAATTGAAAGCGGGATACCAATTAGAAATCCCAGTACAGCCAGCAGACACCCCGACAGGAACAGGGAATCCCATTTTCTGGAAATGTCGGGAATCTTCTGCCTGTTACGCCAGCAGAGTTCACTCCAGAATTGATCCAGAGTATCTCCTCGAAAGGCGTCAATGATTCTGGTCGAAGGTGTGATCTGACAGGCAGTTGGAACAAGCAGGTTCGACAACTCAGTAATCCCGTAAAAAGCGCCAGCAGGTCCACACTCACGATCGATCACCTGCACAGGTTGAAATGAGATATAGGTTGTACGTTCTGCAATAAAATCGACCAGTTTCCGGAATGTCAGATACTGTCCTACCTGCTCAACCCATTCTGCCTCGGTTCGATAATGTGAGCCGACACCAAATAGTTGTTCCCACACCTCAGGGGCACAGTTAATCTGAAAGACTCGTTCAAAACGAAATCTGAAATCGGTGAAATCAATATCGTCCCAGACTTTGACTGCTTTAAAATACAGATCAATTCTGAGATCAATATCTTGGACCGGATCAGGTGCTTCATCATCATCCAGACCGTACATATCCACCAGCAGCTCTGCGATAAGTGGCATAATCTCTTTTTCAGTATATCGCATTTCCTGCATCACCGTCCCCTTTCCGGATGCAACACTGTAATGACAGCGAACACAGCTGTTTTCCTGCCTCCAGCATAAGACATCTGCATCCTACCTGACAGAATATCTTTCCTTTTCCTCTCCGAATCTTCATTTTTTGTTTTCCTGCTGGGAATGACATTGCACAATATGAAGATTTGATGCAGGTTTCGTGCAGGCACCTCTGCTGACTTGAGGTTCTCAAAACCGAAACCCAAAATGTCCTCAGAATTTAGATTCTGGACGGAATCATCTTTAAGAGACTTCTGGTTCTTCATAGAAGGTCTGACACGACATGGCTCGAAACGTGACTTCACTGCTGCGAATGCTACTGCTGCTGGTTCTGATTTCAGGAACATGGTCTGCTTCCTCCCGCGCCTGCACGACCGCTGTCATCAGTGGCAAAGCAACCGCTGACGGCCGACCACTGCTCTGGAAAAACCGGGACACCTCAAATATCCATAATGAAGTGGTCCTCTTCAAAGAGGGTCCGCTCCGCGCCATCGCCGTGGTCAATGCAGGCAGCCGAAAATCCGCATTCATGGGCGTCAACGAAGCCGGCTTCTGCCTGGAAAACTCGTTGAGCAAAGATCTCGGTACTCCCGGTAAAAAGTCTGGCATGGGCAATGGACGTTTCATCAAACATGCCCTGGAAACCTGTGAAACAGTCGAGGACTTCCGCAAACTGCTCGACGAAACCAACAAAACGGGCCGTCGCACTGTTGCCAACTTTGGTGTCATTGATGCCCGGGGTGGAGCTGCTCTCTTCGAAACCGGACCCGACAGCTACGCAATGTTTGACGCCAACGATCCCCAGACAGCCCCCAACGGCTACATCGTACGCTCAAACTTCGCCACCACCGCCCAGGGACTGCCGGCCCTTCCCGAGCAGCGTCATCTGGGAAAGATTTACTCCGCCGAACGCTATTCCCAGGCGTGCTCCCGACTCGAACAACAGCGGGGAGCTGGCATCACCGTGGAGTACCTGCTCCGCAACCTGACACGCGACCTGTCCAACCAGCAAGGCACTCCTCACCCCGGCACCGTCAACGGTACCCAGGGAAAGCTGCCTGAAATCATCCAGACCGCAAACACCATCAGCCGATCCACCACCGTGTCTGCAGCCGTCTTTCATGGCGTCAAACCCGGAGAAAATCCCGGCCTGACAACCATGTGGACCATTCTGGGCAATCCCAGTTTTTCACTGGCCGTTCCCTGTTGGGTCGATATGAAACAGGTCGCGGACCCGCTGGAAGATCGCAAGGGAGCCGAGTTGGGAGAGATCGCGATTTCCCTGCGTGCCTGGAGTAAATCAGCCGAGGGTGACGGCATCGACACCCAGGCCCTCCCCGGTATCTGGGAAGACCTCTGGAAAACAGAAGACAAAATCCTCAAGCTCACGCAAGTTTTTCAGACCAGCCGCAGACAGCACGGCTATTCACAAGGGGCCGTCACCCGCTTTCATCAGAAGATGGCGACACTCGCCATGCAGGCGATGCAACAGGAACTGCAGGAAATGAAGCAGGCCGCGATCGACCTGCCTGCTCCTCCGCCTCCCCGGTTCGCACCGGTCAAGAAAACAATCGTGATCCCCTGAACCATCTGACGAAACCAAGGATAGCTTCCATGCGTTCTACTATTAAATTCCGTTGTGCGAATTTCTTCATCCTGTGTCTGGCCTGTCTGCCGATCACAGTTCAGGCAGAAGAACAGACAGCTGAAACGAAACTGGTTCGTGTTGCCGTGTTTGACTATCCGGACAAGGAATCAAACGGCCCGCGTAATCTGAAACAGTTCCTCACGCCGGCCAATGGTTTCAAGTATCAGGTCGTCCGGCCTGCCAAAATTCGCAGCGGCGTACTCAAAGACTTCGACGTCCTCATCATGCCCGGCGGCAGTGGCAGTAAACAGTCGAAAGCCCTGGCACCAGAAGGTCGCAAAGCCGTCCGCCAGTTTGTCCAGAACGGCGGTGGTTATGTGGGGATCTGCGCCGGGGCCTACCTCGCCTCATCGCATTACCAATGGTCGCTGGGAGTGATCAATGCCCGCGTCTGGGATCGTCAGCACTGGGCCCGCGGCGCTGAAACCGTTGAAATCGGTCTGACACCCGCCGGACAACAGGTCCTCGCCCGCGGTCCGAAAAGTTACAAAGTACGCTACCAGAACGGGCCACTGCTGGTCCCCGACAACCAGCAGCACCTCCCGGGCTACGAAGTTCTGGCGCGTTTCGAAACTGAAGTCGCCCGCAACGGCGCCCCCGCCGGTGCAATGGTGGGCACTCATGCCATCATCCGTTCCAAATACGGTGCCGGCCGTGTGATCTGTTACAGTCCTCACCCGGAAGCTCAGGATGGTCCGAAATCACTGGTCGCCTCTGGAGTCTACTGGGCAGCCCAGGTGGACTGAACGATTCCCCCGCTCAGCTAAAGTGAGACTTCATAAATCCCAGCGGGAATACCAGACCCGATTCTGCACAGGATCCAGCAGCAGGATCTCTCCATTGTTCCAGGAGTTCTTTGCCCGCTGTCGTGCGGCGTAGCGAACCTCTGGAGAATCCAACAGGCTTTCTATCTGCGACGCTTCGATCGGGCCCGCAGCTTCAGTTTCCAGAACGGGAGCACTCATCTCCGAGACCCCGAATCCAAATAACCGGGGAATCTCAGCTGGCACCGGTCCCTGTTGCCAGTCAGTTTCTCCCCACGGGGTAGGTTGCTTTAACCAGTGTAATATGGTCTCCGCATCGGTATCGAAGACCAGGTAGTATTCACCATCCCCCAGGAATTCGAGCCTCACTTCACCCGCAGAGACAACCCGGGCCAACCCCGGCCAGTCGAAACCGGTATAGTGCTTAAAGTCACTTTCCGGGTCGTTCACTTCAGAGTAGTGTGGCTCTTGTGAAAATTTCGCAGGAGGCAACAGGAACAGAGCCGCCAGCAACCCCACAGGCACGCCCACAAACAGGACCGCCAGCACTAACAACAGGATGACATACCGCTTTCGCAGAGGGATGTCCGGATCCGCGGAGGCGTCCACATCACTGGGAACATCTTTAGTATCACCAGCAATACGAAACTCCTCCGGAATCCCATTCATCGACAGACTCCTGTTGAGGCAGGATCAGCTCTTCCCTTACTTCACCCGCACCAGCTTCATCAGTCGGCCGGAAACGTTCCAGTCCTGCACGTAGAGATTGCCCTCTTTGTCCCAGTAGGAACCGTGAGTACCGCTGAAGATGCCTTCGCGCCACTGATCCTGAGGGACGTTGAAGTTGCGATGTGTTTTCGGATCTTCGTTGTTACCCAGTACGGCGATGATGGTGTTGGTCTTGTCCAGAATGACCAGCCGGCCGTGCAGGTCCGGAACCGAAACGTAATCTCCCTGGATCGCGACTGAAGTCGGCATGCCCAGTCCGGTGATTACTTCTTCGATGTAGTTCCCATCCAGATCATAATGCACCAGGCGGCCCTTGGGCTGATGGTTACGGTCGCAGATCAACAGGCGGGGCGGATTGTATCGCGTATCCAACGTCATCCCGTGTGCAGTGTTGAATTCCTTCAAGCCGTTCCCCTTCTTACCGAAGTGGGATTTGTATTTACCATCTTTATCAAACTTGAAGATGTAATTACTGGCGTAACCGTCTGAGAGAATAATGTCTCCATTGGGGGCGACGGTAATCGCGGTCGGGGCAAACTTCTTGAGGTTCAGTTCGGACTCTTTCGGGAAAGGCAGTTTGAGAACGATGTCTCCCGTCTCGGCGTGAAACTTGATCCCTTCCCCGGCCACGTTGCGGGCACCGTAAATGAATTCCCCTTCGGGCTCATCCCGGATTTCGATATCGTGAATGTTAGAGTACTCATCTCCCAGAAAACGGCGTACCACTTTCCCGTCGGGCGAGAAGACGAACACGCCCAGCCTGGCACTCGTGTAGATATTTCCCTCTTTGTCGACAACCACGCCGCCATGGGTGGGTCCCAAAACGGAACGCCCCTGTTCGTCAAACCCCCAGCCGGGCACCGTATCAAAAGTCATGATACCGCTGCCCATCCGTACCGGTTCGACCTTCTCCGCCGCCATCACCGGCACTGCCAGACAACAGACCACAGCTACCGCAATTGAACGCAAGCACTTCTTCATCATCCGGATTCCTGTCCATAAAATATTCAGATTAATAAGTCAGTCGAAATAAGACGTTCCCCTGTTCAGAGGCGAACCATTCCAGTATCCGCGGACCATCAATTGATTGCAACCTGCACATCAAAAAACCTGCATACGTGACATTCCCACGCGTCAGGCAACGCGTCAAACAACTGTTATTTAACAAGTTAGAACTTTTCTCATTTTTCCTGTAACAGTTTTTCCCAATTCACGCTGAGTAAGTCAGACAGGCATGGGACCTGTCAAACAAAAAAACACAATCGTGGAATCTGATACGAAACCAAGGGAACAGGACAATGAAACGCTTCACACTCAGTTTGGTGATATTGGGCATGGTTATGGGAACAATGGCTCTGGACGTTTACGCCGGTGGTAGAGGACGCTCAGGTGGTAACTTTGGCAAATCCCGCGGTAACTTCTCTGGTTCAAAAAGAAACTTCCAGTCGTCTTCTTCAAAGAGAAACTTCCAGTCATCTTCGTTCAAGAAAAAGTTCAACTCGCCGAGCATGAAGTCGACTCCCAAATTCAATCACAATTTTTCCAACAAACAAATCAACCACAACAAGTTTTCTAACGTGCATTCGAAAAATACGCACTTCAAGCCGCATACCAACATGAAACAGATTCAGCCCATCAAGAAAGTGCATTCTGGTTTCAATCATAAGAAACCGGGCAGTGGCTTTACACGCCCCAACCAGAAGCCCTTCAATGGCAAGAACACACTGAAGCCCAAGCCATTCCCCAAACCCATCGATCCCGGATTCGGTAATGGCCAATCTGGCAAGAAACCTTTCGATAACATCAAACCTCGTCCCCGTCCCAGTAAACCGTTCCCCGGCAAACCAATTCTCCCTAAACCAGGTAAAGGACATGGACCGCATGGCGGAAAGCTCGCTGGTAAACATCATGGTCACCACAATGGACACCATCACGGTCACAACCACTGGCACAACCATCGTCCTCGCTTCTCCTGGTGGTGGTACAACTACTGCACACCACTGCGAAACTGCGTGCCCGGCAACTACCAGTACTGCAACTACGTGTATCCAACTTGTGACTATGTCGCCCCCAGCGGAGTGGTTGTGGAAGACGTTCGCTGGTTCCTCGGTTTGAAAGGAATGATGCTGCCCGGCAAAGGGATTGGTGTGGAAACAGTCGCAGAAAATTCACCTGCCGCTGCTGTTGGCCTGCAACCGGGAATGGTGATCACGAAGTGTAACGGTGTTGTCATCACCGACAACGAAGTCTTCGGCCAGGTCATCGCTCAGTCAGGTGGCGTACTGGAAATGGAACTGCTGGAATCCATCGAAGGCGAGCCCCTCCAGGCAACCGTTCAGATGACCCAGTTGCCCGCAGCCAGCTTCTAGGAGTAAGCAATACATGACACTGCAGGCAACCCGTAAAACGTCCGATGAGGTGTGAACCTTGTCGGGCGTTTTTTTGTCTTGTACGATTAGTCGCGAACTTCTTTCAACAGCTCAACTTCCGGGACCGACACTCCATGCTTCGTGAACTAACCGCCTCAGATCAACAGCTCATTCTGGACTATACTTACCAGCACGAACTGGAAAACATGTTCGTGATCGGCAGCTTTGAATTCTCTGACAATCCCTTCGAGTTCAACACTTATTTGGGCTATTTCGAAAATGATGTAATGACGGGGCTGGGCGTCTACTTTGGCCTCTGGGATGACATCACACTGCACGCTGAGAGTTCCACTGTCATCGATACCTTTGTCGATGAGTTCGTGAAACAGAACCGGCCTGTGAAATATGTCGTCGCCTTCCAGCGGCATGCACTCCCGACCCTCGACCGTCTCCAGCAGCATGGCATCACCCCCATCAAAGTTCGGGAGCAGACCCTGTACCTGCTGGAGCAGGAGAATTTCCATGACTGTTCTACAGGAGCAGAAGTCCAGGGGACGTCAGGCGACATAGACGGCATCATTCGCCTGGGAAACATCATGGATGATCAGCCCCCAGACAGAGTGGTGCCTGAAAACGAGCGGGCGCGCATTGTCCCCGAGTATGAATGGCTACTGAAACAGGCAGGTGAGATCATCGCTAAAGCCAATGTACACGGGCTATCTCGACACTACGCCCAGGTAGGCGGCGTGATGACACATCCCGCCCATCAGGGAAAAGGCTACGCGAAACAGACCGTCAGCGCCACCTGCAGACACTGGTTCGCCCGGGGCAAACAACTCACCCTGTTCGTCAACAACGATAACACCCCCGCCATTCGAGCCTACACCAGACTCGGATTCCAGCCAATCGGGGAATACATTCATGCAGAATTTGCTTGAAGTATCCGATCAGCGCGGTTCATCAACTGTCTGGGAATTCACCTGTTTTCAACATGCGCAGCTGAAAACAGGCATTGTTGAACTCTGCTCCTTCCAGCCGGGCCCCTTGAAAAGAAGTGTCGCTCAGCACGCTTCCGACAAACCTGGCACCGCGTAAATCGGTATAAGAGAAGTCAGAGCCCTTTAGCTCCGAGTCCCAGAAATCAGCACCTCGCAGTGACGCCCGCTGAAACGAGAGCTTCACATAAGCGTTGCGGAGCACCAGACCATTCAGAGTACAACCCGCCAGTATTCCACTTTCGTCGGTCTCAATCCGGCTGCCATTGAAAACACGTTCTCCCGCCTGATAACGTTCCAGCAACTCTTCTGCGGAGCGGGCCGGTCGAATGCGACGCTGGGCAATCTCATAGGCAGTCAGCAGTCGCGAGGCGATCACCTTGTCCCTCTCAGGATCAGGCGGACTGATCCACAGCGAGTTTTCCTGAATTCGCAGCAGATGCTCTGCAACGCGCCGTTCATCCGCCCCTCTCTTGAGTAATTGGAGAAGCACAACATCGTACCTGGAATACTCACTGAAGGCGGCTTCATCTGCATTCACACCCAGCGGGTCCCACTCACGAAACAAAATGTCATGCACCAGACGAACCAGATGAGAGTCAACGTTCATGATGGTTCTCTAAATACAGGAGCAGGAACTATTCAGAATATTTATACTTCAGAATCCCACGACGGATTAACTCATCGATACTTTTCACCAATCTACCGTCTGTCAATCGCACGAGATCTTCATTGTCATTGATTGGTAAAAAGTCTCTGTTCGAACTCAGAATTCTCTGATTGTGAATATGCACCAGTTTTTCAAAAGGAACTTTGGGATAGTATGCATTTTCACCTCCCGGATCTGAATAACACATAAATCGACCGTTACTGGTTGTGATATCACCAGGAGGGTCTGAAATAAATGTAAAAATAAAATTGGGCCGCCGTGTTACACGACCGTCATGATAATCAATAATAAAAGATACTGCTGAATTTCCATTCTTATGACGTGAAAGCAAACAGACTCCCGTTTGTCTTAGTTCTTTTAAACTGGAACCAGAGATGACACCAGACAGAAGGGGATCCACAAAGTCATACCTGAATAACAGGTTCAGTTCTTCAGAAATTGCAGCACGATATTTTTCAGGTACCTGATTCAACTCAATTTGATTAGTTCGAACAGAGCGAAAGACGGGAAAGGGTTTTCTATTCAGTCGCTTTAAATTGAGCTTAAGCAAAATCCAGTAAATAACAGCTTTGGGAATATTCGGATGCCACATTCCAATATATTCTCGCAAACAATATCGCTCGTAGTGCTGTTCATAAAAATGCATTCGATTTGTTTCCCAGACAGAATTTACTACTATCTGATTACCGCCGTCATTCAAACCAGGTCTTACAGTTTATCATAATCAGAAAAATCACTGTCTCCAGTTGAAAATCATCTCTCCAATGAATCGGTTATATTTCATCAATTGCTGAAATTCCTCAAAAAAAAGACTAACGCCACATTCCTTCACTTCCTGACATGCACAATCTCATCATCGACACCCCACTGGGGGAAATCAATTTTTTCGTCTTTGGCGTCACACCAGGGGTGCAGGTGCAGCTTGATCAGGTGCCGCTCTCACCCCGGTTGCCGGCTGGGATGTCGCTAGAAAACTGCCTCGGTATTCTGCTGCATATTAACTGTCGCGAACCGGTAGAAGACCTGATTTTCGAATGCCGACTGCGGGGCCATGAGTACAACTCCTGCTCTTATGAAGGGGGCCAGCATCTGTTTGCAATGTCTTGGGAGAATGCTCAGACGCAGCTTATGATCGGCACTGAAGATGAAGAGTCCCTCAATGCCCGTCTGCCGGAAGATCAGAAATATGAATTCTGCCCGCTGGGACATGACGAAAAAGGGATCTCGCTGACACTGCCTGACCTGGAAAAAGGGAGCCGATGCAGTTTCCACTTCATTGTCGCCTGGCAGGATTTCCCCGCAGCAGATTCGGGAGCCTGCTGGTACGCCGTCGACGTCAGACACGCGGATCTTTGGAAAGCGTTCAACCATTCTTGAACTCAGAGAGACTTATTAAGAATGAATCGCCCAACGACTACTGCACCTTGCCTCCCTGCTCAAAAAAGACGTCTAATACAATTTTCATCTGCTCCCTCTGAGCGGCAGAGACTGTAAACTTCTGCCCCGGAACGCTCGCGTGATGGACTGTCACATTATCCGATGAGATGATATCCCGCAGCAGTTTCAACTGCTGCTGATTCACAGGCGCGTCATACCATTTCCAGCCTTGGCTGGCTCTTTTCAATTTGATTTCCCACTTAGCGAATCCCGTTTCTTCCAGTTGCAACAGACCAGCTTCATTGAGAAATGCAGGAGTTCTGTGAGATACAACCGATTTTCTGACGATCTCCTGCTGCTCTGGCGTGAGCCCCGTGTAAAGAGCTCGAATCGCCTTTCGCGATTGATCTGTCAGTTGCCTCGAATTTCGGCCTGAGATACTCGCTGGATTCGCCAACTGTTCCTGACGACGCAGGAGACGCTGATGGTTTTGTTCGACTCGCATCAGCTCGGCATTGATCCGTTCCATCGCGGCAATCTGTTTTAATCGCTCTTTATTCCGTTCCTGGTATGCTTTGTCGGTCCGCTTTTCATCGAATTTAAAATCTTTGAATTCGCGCTCATACGCTTCTTCTGCAACCCGGAATTCCTCTTTGATTTTCCGCTGACCTTCTTCAGACAGCAACAGTTGCAGTTCAACCTGAATCGGCTCCCACTCCGGACTTTTCGATCGCCGAAAAATACTCGGTTTGTGATCTCTGTCAAAGCCACCCTCGGTCTCGAAAGCAGTTTGACCATCTTCGGTCGCGATGATGAATGTTCCGCCGACTGTCTTACCTGGAAGTAATTGAGCCATTCTCAGATGGAGTTGAGCGGGACGTGAATTCGTTTCCGTAAAGTAGAGCTGGAAATTATCCGGAGCAAAAATCGTAGCCGGAGATTCCCGATGGCTGACTTTGACCACAGGCAGCAGCTCGGAATCGAGACCTGGAGTTTTCCTCAATTTCAGTCTGAGTGCCGCTTCATCTGAGATCGCAGGCAGCACGACGGAGATTCGATTCCATCGATTTTCCTCCCGTCGGATAATGCCCAGTTTCAACTCATCCTGACTGGTGATCCGACTGAGTTTCTTATCTCCCGCGCGGGGAGCACGCAGGTGGCTTCCGTTGACTATATGAATCAGATCATTTTCCTGAAGTCCTGCCATCGAGGCTCGTGATTTGTCCGCAACGGTCCTCACAATCAAAGCATTACTGGTGCGTGACGGAAAAATTGGAATCGGCTGATTCGATTCACGAAGCGACTTGATATATTCAAAGACTTCAACTGTCTCAAACCCCATCTCGTACTGTTTAACAGGCGGTTGTGCTTGAACCTGAGACGACAGCAGAAACAAAACCACAAAACCACAAAGCACTCTCATCCGATCGACCTCGATTCAACAGATAGCCCAAAGCGAGTGAAATCTAACCTTAAATCCACACTCGCCCACCATATGATCGCATGAACACAAAATCAACCCAGGCATAAAAAAACAGTCCCTGAGGACTGCTTTTTTATTTTCTGTTTCCACAGTGGCGGCTTTACAGCTTCCACCCCTCCTCTAAAACGGTGCCCTTCGGTACGACAATAATGCCGTCGCGAATCATCACATCGCTCTGGTCAAAGTCAGTCTCAGTATGACCGTTGAGTTCAATGCGGGCGCCTTTGCCGACGCGGCAGTTCTTGTCCACAATCGCGCCGTCAATATAGGCACCATCACCAATGCCGATCGGCGGACGGTCGTCCTGATCCAGTTCTTTACACTGGTCCTGGTAGTAGTCGGCCCCCATAATGACCGAGTTGCGAATGGTCACATTCTTACCAATCCGACACCGCAGGCCAATGACGCTGTTTTCAATCACAGAGCCTTCATCAATCTCACAACCATCGGCGATCAGGCTGCGGGTGATCTGTGTTCCTTCGCAGCGCGTCGGGGGCAGGAAGCGGGGACGTGAGTAAATCGGCGCCTTCTCCACGACGAAATCAAATGGCGGCTGGGGATGGGCCAGAGCCAGGTTCGCTTCGTAGAAAGAACGGATCGTCCCGATATCTTCCCAGTAACCGTCGAACAGGTGCGCGTGCACTTTGTGAGTCCGGATGGACATCGGAAAGATTTCTTTACCGAAATCTTCGTAATCGGTCGCCTTCAACAGATCAACGAGCAGATCGCGATTGAACAGATAAATGCCCATGCTGGCCAGGCAGTCCCGACCACGGCTTTCGATGCCCTGCTGATCAATCCACTCGGGAGAAGTCCGCACCATCGACAGGTCTTCTTCGGTCTGTGGTTTTTCCAGGAAGCCTTTCACGCGGCCCGTGTCATCAACCCGCATGATCCCAAACGCCGAGGCCTGTTCGCTGGAGAGTGGCACCGTCGCGATCGAAACGTCGGCCTTGGACTCGATATGATTGGTCAACATTTCCGAATAGTCCATGCGATACAACTGATCGCCGGAGAGAATCAGCACGTAATCGATGTCCGACTGTTCGATACAGCGGATGTTCTTACGGACTGCATCTGCTGTTCCCTGGTACCAGTCGGTTCCTTCCATCGTCTGCTGGGCTGCCAGAATTTCGACAAAACCGCCGCCGAAGGAATCAAATTTATATGTCTGTCGGATGTGACGGTGCAGACTGACCGAGTTAAACTGCGTGAGCAGATAGATACGATTCAGTTCACTGTTGATACAGTTTGAGATCGGAATATCGATCAAGCGATACTTGCCGGCCAGGGGAACAGCGGGTTTGGAACGGAGCTGTGTAAGTGGAAACAGACGAGTTCCTTTGCCCCCTCCCAGGATGAGGCTGACAACATTTTTCATGGATTAACCTGATTCTAGTGCGTTGCGCACACTCTAGACGAATGACACTCTCTTTTATAAGCAAACTTAATGAACGGCTTGCCTCTCAGTGACACTGTATTGTATTTAGTTCATGTTACTGAGATTCTACCCTGCAAACCAGTTGAGAATGAACTGTACTCTCACAGCTCTGGAAAAATTCCGATTCGGGTTCAAATCTGTATTGATCAGCGAATATAGGAGAAACTCAGTCTGTGAACCGCTTCTACAGGCGGTTAAGATAGTAGTGATTTTCCGACCTGAATTCATACAAATTTCATCCGCAGCATCCCGCCGCTCACCCCAAGGAGTGTTACTTTGTTTCCTGCCCACTGTCTGCAACTCCCGTTTCGTTTACGTCTCCTGCTGGCCTGTTCGGTCAGTCTGATTCCCTTTCTGAACCCTCACAAAGCTTTCAGCGAGACACCCTATACACCTGCGATTGCCGAGGCATCGCAGGAAGGGGAACAGGCAATTTCGGGCTTTCGCGTTCCTGAAGGAATGCATGTCAGCCTGTTTGCTGCGGAACCGCTGATGGCCAATCCGGTCGCCTTCTGCATTGATGAACAGGGACGTTTTTACGTAGCAGAAACCTACCGGCAGTCTAAGGGTGTGGAAGACAACCGGAGTCATATGGACTGGTTGCATGATGACCTCTCCGCAGAAACCGTGGCCGACCGCGTCGCTTACTTCAAGAAGCATCTCAAGGAAAACGTCAAAGACTACACGCTCGAACACGATCGGATCCGCCTGGTCGAGGATCGGGATCACGACGGCAAAGCCGACCATGCCAGCGTCTTCGCGGACGGCTTCAATAACATTGAAGACGGCACCGGGGCCGGCGTACTGGCCCGCGGTGGATACGTCTATTACACGTGCATTCCCCATCTCTGGCGTCTCAAAGACACGGCCGGTGAAGGGAAAGCCACCCTGCGGGAAAAACTGAGCAGCGGTTACGGGGTCAGGGTCGCCTTCCGCGGACACGACCTGCACGGACTCAAGCTCGGTCCCGACGGTCGGCTCTACTTCAGCATCGGCGACCGGGGTTACAATATCAAAACCAAAGAAGGCAAACACCTGTTTCGCCCTGATACGGGAGCCGTCTTCCGCTGCAACCTGGACGGGACCGAGCTCGAAGAATTCGCTTATGGTCTGCGTAACCCGCAGGAACTGGCGTTTGACGATTACGGCAACCTGTTCACGGGCGACAACAACTCAGATAGCGGCGACAAGGCCCGCTGGGTCTATGTTGTCGAAGGGGGAGATACCGGCTGGCGGATGTACTACCAGTACCTGGCCGACCGTGGCCCTTTCAATCGGGAAAAGATCTGGCACCCCGCTCACGAAGGTCAGCCGGCTTACATGGTTCCCCCGATCGTAAATTTGTCTGACGGTCCTTCCGGACTGGTCCACTACCCGGGAGTGGGTCTCTCTGATCGTTATAAAGGTCACTTCTTCCTGGCCGACTTTCGGGGTACGCCCTCACGCAGCGGTATCCGTTCGTTTGCCGTCAAACCGAAGGGAGCTTCATTTGAGCTGACCGACTCCCACGAATTTATCTGGCAGATCCTGGCGACCGACGTCGACTTTGGCTATGACGGCAGTATGTATGTCTCTGACTGGGTCAACGGCTGGAACGGACTGGGCAAAGGCCGCATCTATCAGTTCACTGATACCAAACATGCAGGGGAAGCGAAAAAAGTTCACTCTGCAGAACTCATGAAAGCAGGCTTTTCAGAACGTTCCACTGAGGAACTGGTCGGTCTGCTCGCGCATCCGGATCAGCGAATCCGCATGGAAGCCCAGTTTGCCCTGGTCAATCGGAGTGCCCTGGACTCTCTACAGAAGGTTGCCCTGAATGGGAAAGATCTGTTTGCCCGCCTGCATGCCATCTGGGGCATCGGACAGTTGGGGCGTCAGACAAGTTCTGCAGTCGCCGGCATTCAAAGTCTGCTCAACGATCAGGACAGCGAAGTCAGAGCTCAGGCTGCCAAAGTGATCGGGGAAGCCGGATTTACTTCTGCAACTCCGACCCTGATTGAACTGCTCAAAGATTCGAATGCCCGCGTACAATACTTCGCTGCAGTTGCCCTGGGGCACTTTAAGTCACAGGCGGCTGTTCCTGCATTGTTCGAGTTGCTCAAACAGAATAACAATGCCGACCCGATGCTGCGTCACTCGGCGATTCTGGCACTGTCCCGCATCGGGGCTGCAGACCAGTTAGTTGCCGCGGCCAACAACGAATCGGCGGCAGTTCGCCTGGCTGCGATTGTCGCTCTGCGTCGTCTGCAGCGTAAGGAAGTTGGTCTGTTCCTGCAGGATTCCGATCCCCAGGTCGTGCTCGAAGCGGCCCGGGCGATTAACGATGCTCCCATTCCGGCAGCGGTACCAGATCTCGCAGCTGTTTCCCTGAGTCATGATATGGCTGATCCCCTACTCCGCCGGGTGATGAATGCGAACTTCCGACTGGGAGGTGCTGAAAACGCTGCCCTCGTGGCAAAGATCGCCGCCGATAAAAATGTCCCTGAAACGCTCCGCCTGGAAGCGATTCAAGAACTGAGCCAGTGGAATGAGCCGGAGCCCCTGGATCGGGTTCTTGGACGCTGGCAGCCCATCGAAAACCGGCAACCGGTCGAACTGGCGGAAATCGTCGGTCCCATCGTCCCCAACCTGTTCAGCAGCTCGGAGAAGATCAAGGAAGCAGGCACCGGACTGGCAGCGAAATATGGTATCAAGGAAGCCGCCCCCATGCTGGCTAAAATGGTGGAAGATGCGAAACGTCCCGTTGATGTGCGCGTCGCATCGCTCAAGGCTCTGGACAAACTCGGCTACCCGGGAATCTCAGAGATCGCGAAAACCGCAATACGGGACAAGCATGCCGCATTGAGGGTCGCAGGTCGCAATGTACTGGCTCGCCACGAACCAGAAGCCGCCCTGCAGCCCCTGGAACAGGCCATTGAATCGGGACAAACGTCAGAAAAACAGGGCGCCATCGCCACCCTGGCTGAAATGCAGATCCCGGAAGCGACTACCATCCTGACCAAATGGATGCAGCGACTGGTCATGCAGGAGGTTCCCGCGGAAATCCAACTGGATCTGCTCAAGGCAGCCGCACAGAAGAAATCTCCCGAACTGGACCGACTCCGTGATCAGTTTGAAGCACAGCGTCCCGAAGGAGATGCGTTAGCGAACTATCTCGAATCGCTGTCCGGCGGAAATGCCGCCCGGGGACGTGAAATCTTTTTTGGTCGTAGCGACACATCCTGTCGGCGCTGCCATCAAATCCGCAATAACGGCGGCGAAGTCGGCCCCGATCTTTCGGGAATCGGCCGTGATAAAGACCGCCGTTATCTGCTCGAAGCAATCGTCGCACCGAACAAAGCGATCGCGAAAGGATTCGAAACTGCCGTGCTGGCTTTGCTGGACGGCAAGGTGGTCGTCGGTATCATCCGCAATGAAACCGATGATACCCTGGAGGTTATGGATGCCAAAGGGACCGTGATTCGTGTTCCCAAGGACGAAATCGACGAACGGGCGACCGGGAAATCGGCAATGCCTGAAGAAATCGTCAAGCAGCTCAGTAAAGACGATCTGCGGGACCTCGTTGAATTTCTCATTCAACAGAAACAGAAACCAAAAGGTCCATCGGCTAAGCACGAAGGCTGATCTGGTTGTTTTTGAAGAATATTATTTCTAAAATCGGCTCCTTGTTTTACAAAGGGTAGCCGGTTAAAATGAGAACATACGAAACAGAGAAACAAGCCTCTGTCATGTTGATTCAAAATCGTGAGTTGACCCTACAAATATTTCTAGGGGGACCCACGAGATTCGGCCGCGTGTAAATCCGGTATATCCGGCTCACACAACCCGAGTTATCAGGTTCCCACTTTGCAATCACGGGTTCTAATAACACCCGCGAACGAATCACTTGGCGGAGGTTTTTTACATGGGCTTGTTCGATCAGCAGGAATCGCAGCACCTCGAAAAGGCGAAACCGCTGGCAGCCCGCATGCGTCCGCGCTCCCTGGAAGAGTTTGTCGGACAGCAGCATTTTCTGGGCGAGGGAAAACTTCTGCGACGCATCCTCGCCGCCGACCGGATTGGCTCGCTCATCTTCTTCGGCTCCCCCGGCACCGGTAAAACCTCTCTCGCAGAATTAATTGCCCGTCAATCCAACCGCCGCTTTGAAGCACTGAATGCCGCCTCTGCTGGCATCAAGGAAGTCCGGGCCGCCCTGGACCGGGCCCGCGATGAACTGGCCTCGGGGGGCAAGCAGACCATTCTCTTCATTGATGAGCTACATCACTTCAGCAAAGTTCAGCAGGACGTCTTGTTACCGGATGTGGAATCGGGGGTTGTCTCCCTGATCGGTGCGACGACTTCGAACCCGTTTTTCTCGCTCGTCTCGGCTCTCATCAGTCGCAGTCAGATCTTTGAATTCCAGGCACTGACAGCAGACGAAATCCGTACGCTGATGCACCGGGCCCTGCAGGATGAAAAACGGGGACTGGCCCGCTACAGCGTTGAAGTCGAAGCCGAGGCTCTCGACTTTCTGATTGAAGTCTGCGATGGAGATGCCCGACGCTCTCTGAATGCACTGGAAATCGGGGTCCTCTCCCTCTACGGTCAGGATCGAGTATTCGATCTGGAAGTCGCCCAGGAATCGATTCAGAAAAAAGCGATTCAATACGACCAGGATGGCGATGCTCACTATGATTCCGCTTCTGCCTTGATTAAAAGTATGCGCGGCAGTGATCCGGACGCCGCCCTGTACTGGCTGGCCCGTATGATTGAAGCGGGCGAAGACCCGCGTTTCCTGGCCCGCCGCATCGTGATCGCTGCCTCGGAAGACGTAGGCAATGCAGACCCGATGGCACTCCTGATCGCGAATTCCGCCTTTGCGGCGGTCGAGAAGATCGGCATGCCCGAAGGTCGGATCCTGCTGGCACAGGCGGTGACCTATATTGCCACTGCACCGAAATCGAATGCTTCCTATGTCGCCATTGATGAAGCACTCTCTGATGTGCGAAACAAGTCCCTGCTGCCTGTCCCCGTGCATTTGAAAGACACGCATTACCGCGGGGCCAGTCAACTGGGACACGGCGAAGGTTACCAGTACGCCCATGCTTCAGAAGAGGGCTGGGTCGACCAGGATTACCTGGGCGTGGAACGCGAATACTATCGCCCCGTCGAGCGCGGCTTTGAAGCCACAATCCGCAAGCGGCTGGAGGTCTTCAAGGAACGGCGCGAAAAAAAATCAGGAACGGATGATAACAACCGTTCCTGATCCCCCTCGTTGCATCTCGTCAGTCAAAGCCGGACCGTGCTGATTCAGCACAGTGGCTGCTGTTTCAGACCGACGATTGTGATCGCCCGGGCGACTTCCCGTTCCTGCAGCAACCCTTCCAGGTTGGGCATGAAGTCAACCGACATGTACCATTGCATCAACACGTCGAACATGGGTTCAATTTCTTCTTCCTGAATCCCAAATTCTTCTTTCATCGGCAGAGCCTCTTCAGGAGACATGTCCTGGAACTGGCTGATCAGCAGAAAATCGCCTTCGTTAGACAGATTCAGGTGCAGATTGCGAACTTCCGATGAAAGGAAATGATCAATGGCGATATGCACGTCAAGTGGTCCCCCCTCAAGGTAACGACGTGCTTCGTCAGGTTGTTCGTCGATGATGCGGGCAGCCGTTTCACAGACTGCGTATACAACGCTTTCATCAACGAGGTCGCCTTCCACGTTTTCACTGGCCAGATGCTTGGCCCAGGTGACTGACAGCAGATCCAGTTGCACGTGTGGCGGCACACTTCTCAGGAACGGGACCTCAGTCAGATATCCGAATGATTCGAACGGATCGTCTCCAACCTGCTTTGCCAGAGCAATGCGTTCCAGAGTGTCCATGAATGCAATCCGGAAGGCGATGTAGCTCAGAAAAGTCTGTGGCAGGATGTCTTTTGAAATTGTAAGCATGATGATAATCGCTTGGCAAAAGTGGGTAGATCTCAGATGCTTCATACAGTCTTTAATCAAAGTTGGTGAGACCGTCATGAAATCAGAATCACGCGGTCACTGACAGGTATTACTTTGCCAGAGCAGTATCCCAAACACAATAAAAAAGTTTTCAATTTACAGCGAAAAACGCTGGATTGATTCAAGTGCATGACTCTCTGTCAGTACTATAAAACAGGGCCCAATTTACTCATCAAGCCTGATTTCATGCATCTCGCGTAACCGGTATTCTGGCTCCGATTGTTATAACCGTTACAGTCCTCTGGAACGGCTACCAGTTATACATATCAGCACAATTTTGAAGCGGGTTTATACCGGTTATGACTTCAGATGTGATTCAGAGACGAGGCCTGCGACAGCACTCGGCAACACTTTCATCCAGCGTCCGGGCAACGGGCTCCCAATGATAGCGAAGACAGATTTTTTTCAGCCGCTCCCACATGTCTGTGTTTACCAGGTCCGATTGCAGCAGTTGTGAATACTCCACGACCTTCTCAACCAGAACTGCAGTCGAACCGTCATAGAAACATTCGGGAGCCTCAGCAAATATCTCAGGGTAAGAGAGACGGTCCGGCAGCACAGGCAGACAACCGGCTTCGACCGCTTCCAGGATCGAAATCCCGAAGAATTCATGCCAGGCGGTTGAGATCACAATATCCGACGCCTGCAGGGCACGCTGATAGTCGGATCGAGTTTCGAGAAAGCCCCAATGATCGATCCGGTCTGCAAATTGTGATTTCAATTCCAGAAAGCAGTCGGGGATTTCCGGAGTGGACTGGCCCAGTACGCTCAGTCGGAAATCAACACCATGCGCATCCAGTTGCGTTATCGCGTCACAGAACTGCTCCGGATTCTTATCATATTCCCAGCGGGCCACCCACAGAATCTGAAGCAAACCAGACTTTCGTTTCCGGGTATTTTCTGTCAGCGATGAGATTCCCGGAGGTCGCACGGACGACTTTTGCTGCAGTGGTTTCAGCACGTCTACCGAAGCATAGTCCGGCATATGTTGCAGGAACTCAGCGGAACCCTGAAAAAACTCCCGTCGATGAAAATCGGAATTGAACCAGAGTGCGTCCGCGGAAATAGCGGATTTCAGATTGATAAATCCGTAGGTCAGATCACGAACTTCGTTTTCAGGAACCGGATACGTCCACTGGTTCTCATGAAAATAGACGATGCGGGGCAAGTCCGTAATCTCTTTACGGACCAGCCCCAGAAACGTCGTCAGATCGAACATGTCGGTCACAAACAGCACATCCCAGCGGGCGCCGGATGCGAAGCGCTGCTCAACCTCGGTAGCGAGGGTTAAAGCAGCGTGCTGCATTCTCCACTTCCAGTGCCGCGGAGGTAATGTCAGGACAGTGAATTCATGGCAACTATGCGAGACCCAATGCTGCAGGAAATCACGATGACTCCCACCATGATACGCATTGATTGCCAGTATTCGCATTAAACCCTGCTTACGTCTTCGTACTCAAGCTGATGTTCTGTGTTCGACTGCCGGCTTTCCAGTTCCTGAATCCGCAGAATGGCGTCATTGAAGGTCGCCAGGCAGTTCTCTTCAGACACCTTTTCGATGACCTTCAAGCGGTTCAAGGTTCGCTCCACCTGGGGGCGTAAACCGGTAAAGAACACGGTTGCCCCCTGGTCATGCGCTTTGTCGATGATATCTTCCAGGAGATACGCCCCCGACATATCCACCATGGGCACCCGTGCCATGCGGACGATCAGATACTTGTAATCGACCAGCGCTGAGGAAGTCCGGTAGATTGTATCAGAAACACCAAAGAACAGCGGACCATCCAGTCGCAGTTTGAGAACTTTTTCTTTGAGGTCCTCCGGCATGGAGACATCAGCGGGCAGTGGCCGGCTGATTTCATTCAGATTGACCACATTCTGCTCATATGCTTGCCCCAGTTCCTGCACAATCCGCACAAAAGCGATCGTAATACCGACTCCCATCGCCACGAGCAGGTCGACCGAGATCGTCAGAATCAAAACTGCCCAGAAGCAGATCGAATCCGTAAACGGCATACGATGCAGGACCGGCAGCACCCGGTAGTCAATAATATCCATGCCGACTTTCAACAGGATTCCTGCCAGACAGGCCATGGGGATGTAACTGGCATAAGGCGCCAGCCCGAGCATGAGTGCCAGCAGCACCAGGCCATGCGTGATCGAAGCCAGGCCGGTCTTTCCGCCACACTTGATATTCGCCACGGTCCGCATGGTAGCGGTTGCAGTGGTCACGCCCCCGACAATCCCGCAGCCCATGTTGGCAATTCCCTGACCGAAGATTTCCCGGTCGCTGTTATGCCGTTCGTTGGTCATATTATCTGCCACCAGACAGGTCAGCAGCGAGTCAAAAATACACAGTCCGGCCAGAGCGAACGCGCCGCCGACCATATCACCAAAACGGGAGAAATCGGGCCAGTAGAGATGAGGCACGCCTACCGGCATCGAAGCGATATATTCTATGTCCTTGAATTGCAGCAGATGCGCAAGGCTGGTTCCCACGATCAGCCCCATCAACGGGGCAGGCAGCCACTGTTTCTTAGTCAGTCGCGGCCAGATGAGAATCGTCGCAAATGTCGCCAGGGACACAATCAGGGCATGCGGCTTTTCGTGCATGATGTCATACGGAATCTGTTTGATGGCACTCATCACGGAATTGGGAGTAGCAAAACCGAGCATGGGTGGAATCTCAAGCAGGATGATGATCACGCCGATCCCGCACATGAATCCGGAGACAACCGAATAAGGAGTGTAATAAATAAACCGTCCAATCTTCATCAATGCCAGAGCAACACAAATCAGACCGCTCAGAAAGACCATTGACATCGCAAAGACAATATCGGGTTCTCCACTGGCCAGTTTGGTTGCCGCGATAATCGCAGCCAGCTGAACGACTTTGGGCCCCGTTGGACCACTGACTCCGGTGTTGGATCCACCGAAGATACCGACCAGAATCCCGCCGCAGATTGCGGCCCACATCCCGGCTTCCGCGCCCAGCCCGGAAGCGACCCCGAACGCCAGCGCCAGCGGCATCGCGATAACCGCCACCGTGATCCCCGCCAGAATGTCGTTGGGGACGTTGGTGTGCATCACTTTAATATTATGCCAGGGGTTAAATTCGTTGAGATAGCTTTTAAGGTTGAACCTGGATTGATCGTATTGATTTTGCGACATTGAATGAATCCATGACCGATAGACCTGAATCATTACAGCTCAGGCGGAGTGAACTTGAAGATATCCTCTATCCCGGGAACAACAACCAGACTGGTTATGTACCAAAACGGAATTGATTGCGCGCAGCAGACTCAACATTGGGACACAGGAGTAACTTTAGTGAGCGCGACGGAGAATATCGAAAAAACAGGCGTGAACTCAGCTAAGCGCTGGCGGCCCCCGCGAAACATGAGTTTCGTCTCGATCGGATTCGTTGATGTGAAATTCAACATCAAAGAGGGGTGAGCACAAGTGGGAAACTTCAATGAGCAGTTCCACATCCTGGATCAGCGGTTCTTCTTCACCGGATTCTTCGTTTTCTTCAAACTCAAATTCAGAGCAGAACCAGTCCTGATTCTCACCTTCAGACTGCACAAGAGCAGGTCCGCCCAGAAACAATACGATGTCGAGTGCAACAATGGCACAGCAGAGAAACATCAGGGCGTGGCGGGCAGTCTGAAACATGCATCAAAGGTATTTTACCCGATTCGATTTGTCAATTATTTCTTGACAAATTTATCTGAATTCAGGGAAGCCCCCGCAGGGTAATAAAGTTCAGAATTTAACCCTAAGTGCTTTGCGAGTCATGATTAAATCACATTTTCCTCGGTCTGTGGTATTCACATTCACCTCTTATCATGTGAGAATATGAATAACTTCAACAAAATGTAACCTATATTAAAGTGTGGTCTTATAGAGAAAGCTTAACGATCATGCTTAATTAAGTGTGATCCGGGAGCCCGATAACTCGACACGACCCACCTGCCCGCTGAATTCCAAAACATAATCATTTTACAGGACCTAGTGTCCTGATGCTCGAAAGCTTGAGGGACGGATGAACTTTTTCAATTTATCTCGATTGTCGAAATACACCCTGATCCTGACCATCATGGCCGCTGGTTTCAACCAGTTTGCTGCCCCGGCTGACGCCCAGCTGAAAGAAGAACTCTGCGACTGCTCGCCGGAGTTGACTGTATTGCTGCGGGTAAACGACGTCCGACGCACCGCAGATCTGGTCAAGAAAGCGGGTGGAAAAATTGTCTACGACCCTAACCTGGGAATCGGCAATGATATCCCCTTCCTGGTGGTCAACCTCCCCCCGAGCAAATTGAACGACAAGAAGTTTATTGATTCTCTGAAGCTCCCCTCAGGAGTCATGGAAGAGATTCTGCCTCATAAAAACACACCTCAGGGTGTACTGGAACCAACGTCGGAACAGCCCAAGGTCCCTGAACTGCAGGAAGTCCCTGAAGCCGACTTCGATTCCCTCTATGTCCCGCTGGACGACATCAAAGTCCCCGCACTGCGGAAACGCGTCGCCGGTAAAGGTCTGGGCGAGGGTACGATTGTAGCGATCATTGATACCGGCATCGATACGAGCCACCCCGTCTTTCAGGATCGCGTGATCTTCTGGGATGATGCCACCCGCGAAGGTCGTTCTCCCCTGAACCGCGTCCGTCAACTGGATGGCAAATTTGAAATCGCAGACCGTAAATTCGTCGCCCTGCCGGAGCTGATCAAAGAAAATGAAACGGTCTTCTTCGGTTATATTGATGAAAAGAAGCTCGGTTTTCAGCAGGGAGACCTCTGGACTACCCTGGGTCGTGAAGGGGTTGATATCAACCGTAACGGCACCAAGGATGACAAAATGCTGGTTGTTGTCGGAATGATCCCTAACCCCATCCTGAAAAAAATCGAAGAGGAAAAGAAGGCAGAAGCAGAAAAACGAGCCAAAGACCCCGAAGCCCCCGCGGTCGCCCGTAAGCCGGATCCGACCATCCATGACCTACCCAAAGAGTACGCACTGGCATTCGTCGACGTGGACATGGACGGCAAATTCACTGGGGAAGAAGCAAAAACAGCAATTATCGATTTCAACACCGCCCGTAAAATGCAGAAAGACGGGTTGAAAGTGCCTTACCAGAGTATGCTGGAATTTCCGTCACGTACGAAACGGATCGCCTATCCGCTGTTATTCCGTCCTGATTCCAAAAAGCAGATCACTGAAATTACCGTGGCCTTCGATCAGCAGTCACACGGAACCCATGTGGCCGGTATCGTTGCCGGTAGCGGACTCCAGATTGAAGGAGCCGCCCCAAAAGCAGAACTGATGGCAATCAAGGTCTGTTCGGGACGCAGTTGTACCGACCAGGCAATCCTGCGGGGCATCATCTCGGCCTTCTTTAATCCACAAGGGTATGTCCCCGACGTGGTCAACATTTCCCTGGGTAGTCATGAAGGTTATCTGAAGCGTCCCTTGAGCATCCTGTTGCAGGACCTCTCGGCGAAATTCGGAACCACCTTCTTTGTATCCGCCTCAAATGATGGCCCCGGCTATCGTACGATTAACGGTCTGGGAGGCTCCAGCCCTGCTGTATTTGTGGGTGCCCATGTGTCGGCCAACACTCTGATGGAACATTATCGCCTGGCCGATGGTGTCAAAGCGCCCGAACACGGTCTGCTTTACTTTTCCTCATTAGGACCTTCCTACACAGGTGAAATGCGACCTAACGTCGTAGCCCCTGGTTCAGCCCTGTCTTCGACACCGTTGAACTCGGATGGTTCCAGCATGTTCAACGGGACCAGTATGTCGTCTCCCATTGCCGCCGGTGCCGCTGCAGCCATGCTCTCTCTGATCAAGGCTGACAAAGAATATGCAGAGGTGCTGGAACGACAGCAGAAGAAAATTGAGTCTATCCGTAAGAAATCATCTGACAGTCGCTATTCCCTGACTTCGCTTGCGTTGAGCATGCGTATCGCACTGGAAAATACAGCGCAGCGGATGACTGGATTTACTTATGCTCAGCAGGGAGCCGGCTTGATCGATATCGATAAAGCCTATACCGAATTCCTGCGACTGGCGAAAGAGACCCTGGATCCCAAGAAACAGTCTGCGGAATTCAGTATCAATCATTATTCCAAATTCAACCGTCTGTACGACCGGGCCAATAACATCGCCGCTCACAAGCGGGTCGACCTGGACTTGAATATTGACGGGGAAGTTTCCGATCAGGGAAGCCTGTTACTGAAGAACACGCCCGCCATCGTGAAGCTGGAAAAAGTTGAAATCCAGGATACCGACGGTTCCGTCGTGACTCTGGACGTCAAAAAAGACAAAGAAAAAATCCCGTTCTCAATTGCCCTGCCCGGTAAGGAAGAGGCACTGGGGAACCAGATTACCCTGGTTCTTTCCAACAGCAGTAAATCATTTTTCTACAGTACCCGTAAACGCCACCTGATGGAGCGTGGAAAAACCTACCTGGCTTACTACACCGTCACTCAGCATGGCGAACGGGAATTCAGCTTCCTGGATGTGGTTCACAAACCGATCGAACTCTCAGACCTCGAAACCGAAGTCAGCCTGCCCGGACTGGGCCTGCGTGACTCCGATCGCCAGGCTGCCTTTGTCGTTCCTCAGAAAACCATTACTGCAGGCGCCTATCACCGCTACCCGATTGCAGTCACTCGGCGGGACAGCAGTCTGACCGTCATGCTGGGCTTTGAAGCCAACAGCTCTGGTCGTCTGCTCGTGAGCGTATTCAACCCGGATGGAGACGAGATCGGCTACCGTGTGATTCAACAGACCTCGCAGTTGGGGGGGGACCGTTCTAACGCCACCCTGACCGTCTCCACCAAGGAAGAAGGCATCCACGAGGTGCTCGTGAGTACCTTCAGTGGTAACTGGTTGAACGAATCCAAATACGATCTGCTCATCGAAGCACAACGCTTCCGTGCCTCGTCCGACGAACTCTCACTGTCGACCGTCGATTCCGGCAAAGAATCAGAAAAACTGATTACCTACTCCAACTCGTCCAATCAGGTACGCAGCATGTCCGCCAGCCTGGGCAGCCTGACCCGTGTCGTTCCCCAGGATCATTTTCCAATCATGGCCAACTACCGTACGTTCCGGAAACTCGAAATTCCCGAGTGGAGACCGGAGAGTGGTGAGAGCCAGACCACAACGGTTCGACTGACCTTCCCTTCCGACGAAAAAAAAACAAAGGGCTTCAGTGGCCGTATCGATCACCGACTGTACAAAAAAGGTCCGGACGGGAAGATGGTTGAAGCCCACAAAGGTTCGTTCTACGGACGCGGAAAATCCTTCAGCAATATTCCCCGTCCCGAACCGGGCAAACCCTACGAAACGCTGTATGCCGCCGTGGATACCTACTTCACGGTTCCCTACGACGAAGGACTGAAGGACAGCCAGAGCACCATTACCCTGGAAGCTCTCTTCCCGAGTATCCCTGTCAAAATGGAAGGCTCGATCAATCTCAACATCCTGACTGTCGGACGCCCTGATGTTTACATCCTTAAGGTCACAGGTCCTCAGAAACTGATTGACGCCTCTGCTGCCAAAACGGATCCCAGCAGTTCCTCACAGGCGACACTGGAGATTCCCACCAAAATCAATGGTATCTCCAAGATCAAAGTGACCCTGCCTGTGACGGTGACCCCGGATGTCAAATCGAGTCTGGCGAAACAGATCATTCGCTCTTACATCAGTGTCTCGACCAGTGATGATCGGATCTCAGATTACATACCGATTGAAATCTCGCAGTAGTCTGCTGACTGAAAATCAGAATCGAGAAAGACAGGCAACAGCATGCAGGGGCAGCGTCCCAAAATCGGTGAGAGCAAGTCGATCACCTTTGAAGTCACTCCCGAATTGACGATCACTTTCGGCGGTGGAGATACAGAAATTTCCGTACTCTCCACCCCGTCGCTGATTTGGTTTCTGGAGCAGGCTGCGTTACAATTTCTGGAGCCCTGGCTGGAACCGGACTCTTTGAGCGTCGGCACCCATGTGGATATCGAGCATCTGGCTCCCACTCCACCAGGCGAGCAGGTGCAGTGCACCGCACGGCTCATCTATCAGGACGGTCCGGTGTATCGCTTCAATGTAGAAGCGTTTGCAGGTGGTGACAAGATCGCCAGCGGCCTGCATTCCCGCCGCATCGTACGTCTGAGCCAGTTGGCAAAACGCTTACGAAAACAATAACTCCTCCAGAAAGCAGTAACATGATTTTTGTGATCGCAGATATCGAAATCGCGGAAGGCAAACAGGCCGCCTTCCTGGAAGCCTTCCACAAGCTGGTTCCCCTGGTCCACGCGGAAGATGGTTGCATCGAATACGGACCAGCAGTGGATGAAGACACCGACATCCCGGTTCAGGTGAAGAACGGCAGTCAGATTGTGACCGTCATGGAGAAATGGGAAAGCGTCGATGCCCTCAAGGCACACCTCGCCGCTCCCCACATGCTGACCTACCGCGAACAGGTCGCAGACCTGGTCAAAGGGACCACGATCAAAGTCTTGAAGCCGGCTTAATCAGACTCAGGGTTTCGGAGCTACAAGGGGAAGTCCTACTTCCTCTGGCTCCGTCTGCCCCGCAGGTGCTTCCGGTTGTTCCGGAATCAACTTGCCCGTCAGCTGATACAGGTAAAAGCGGATCATCGGTCGATACGGCGTGTCCGGCGCGTCATCAATGATCTCCTCAAACAAAGCCCTTGCCTGCTCCGGTTGCCCCGCTTCAATTTCACAGCGGGCCATGTTCAACTTCAACGGCGTCTGCTGCTGGGCCAGTCCATACTGATAGTTGATTACCGAGACCGCATGCTGAGTGGGCCAGAAACTGTTGGTGGGAGGTTGAACCAGAGGCAGTGTCTGCAACACACCTGCAATCCGGGCCTCTTCGTGCTCTCGAATCTCCTGTCGCCAGAGATCAAAGCATCCACGGTAGTTTCCATTTCCCAGACTGGTGAATGCGGCTTGGGCCCGCCAGGGAATCTGGGGCTGATTCTGTGCATCACGCTGTAACTGCGACACCTGATTCGCGGCTGCTTCAGACTGACCGACTTCCATCAGAATCGTCGCCTGCAGATTCTGCGCGAGGGGATTCTGCTTCACATAGACCGGGTCATCCAGGTATTGCTGTGCCAGCAGGACAAATCCGTTCTGGTAAGCCTGGCTCGCCAGCTGTAACCGATCGCCGCCCTTTTCTTCCAGCTGCGCCAGTTCCTCAGAAATCTGATTGATCTGCCCTTGCAGTTTCTGAACGTGTTCTGAATAGGCACGCAGACGGGCAAAGGCTTCATCGTCCATCTGTTCCTGACCTTCTACCATTTCCAGGTAGGCTTTCAGTTCCCGATGCGCGAGATCGACTTTCCGCATATTGGAATAGATCTCAAACAGCAGCATATGAGTGGGAGCAAAGTCTGGTTCAATAATCAATGACTGGTGGTAGGCATGCAGGATCTGGAAGTAACGCATGCGGTCAATTCCGACCTGTTGTCGTTGCTGACCATTGGCGCCGGGGGGAATCAGCAGTTGTGCTTCCAGTCGCGCCAGATAACTGTAGGCACTTCCCAGGATGCGGTAGGCTTCCGCACTGTTTGGATTTTCGATCAACCCACGATTGGCCAGTTGAATCGCCAGGATTGCAAAGCTGGATGTTAATTCATGATTCCCACCTGCCTGGGACATGAGCCCCAGATAATGACGTGCGGTCTGCACATCGTTCTCCAGACTGACTGTTTGAGGCAGCAGGTAGCGACTGTAAATCGACTGCGGGCGTGCCCAGTCACTGCGAATTTCAGGAAAGTCTTTCTGTTGCTGAAATGCGAGCTCTTTGAAGTTCAGCTTATGGGATGCCAGGAATTCGACTGTCTTTTCATTTTCGGTATCGGTGCGATAAAAGACGGCTGTCGCCGCATTAAGGCTGGTCAATTGCCAGTCCGGCGTGGTCAGCAGATCGAAGAAGGTACGATAGTCCGGGTTCATTCCCGACAATCGCGGCAACACGTGTGTCACGTGATAATGATTAAAAGTGGCTTTCCAGATCTCAGGCTTACCGCTTCCCTGCTGCTCCTTACGCTCCGAGCGGAGCGCCCGGCGCGTTGTGTCGTGCAAGGCAATCAGGTCGGATTCTCCGGTTCCAGTAAACAGAGCCAGACGATTATCGACGAAGGATTTCTGATCCAGCCAGATCAACAGGTCGCCCTGCTCCAGCACGAAATGGAAAGGACGGTCATCTAGAGACTCTTCCAGGGCAGTACGATAGCCGTCAATCGTCCGACTCAGTGAAGGGCTGAGCCCCAGGCCGATGGCATGTCGTGTAACTCCCTGTCCCTGGAAACGTCCGCACACGACCAGGTAAGCCAGGGCGAAAAACGTCAGCACAGTCAGAGCGCGGCCGCCCCGTGAAAACAGCAGCTCCGACGTCTCAACACTGTATGTCTGCCGGAAGTTATCGCGATACCACAACTGGAAATTACGGTTCGCAAAGATGGCACACAACACACTTGTGACCACCAGTTCGTGACTGGCCAGTACAGAGAATCCGCAGAAGCCCAGAAAGACAAACAACTGTCCCCAGCTCATGCGCGACTGATTCAACACGAAACTCACCAGTGTCAGCAGCATCAGAATAAACGCTGCAACGGCATAATGATTGAGCGAGCTCCAGAACTGGGGAGAGGTCATCGGGAAATACCCCAACTCTTCCGGTCGCAACTGCCCCTGGAACATGGACTGCATGATGGGATAATCGACTGAGTAATAGCTCAGACCTGCCGTCAGTGAATGCCAGCCGGTCGGATTCAACAGCGTCGCAACGAGGCTGCCTCCCAGCACCATCCACAAGGCTTTGTAATCGGTATCATCATTAAGCACTGAGCGATCCAGCATCGCTGCCACGGTTTCTCCCAGGGCATATAACAACAGCAGTGCAATACCCAAGATCACACGGGAATCCATATTGGCCCAGACAAGAAACAGCGGGACCAGAGCCCAGAGTGCGCGGGGGGAATTCTGCTTCTGCCACGCCGACAGAAAATACAGGGTCAACACAACGCCCAGTATCGTAATGATCTCCGGCGTAACCGTGAGTTGTGGAAAACAGGCAATCAGAGCCAGCACCGCGAGTATCGAGCCCCACCAGGTGGAAATCTCCCGCTCACTCTGCCGGACAATGAAATAAAACGTCACTCCGACTAACAGGACTTTCAGGAGCGTTAAACCAGCCCCCCCCAGTACGCCATAGACGGCGGAGAGTGACAGGTCAAACAACCAGCCGTTGTTGTGCCAGGGACGATCAGTGGCCGTATAGGAGAAAACATCATTCGCGGGTGGCCAGAAGCCGTGGCTGGCCAGATACTGTCCCGTTTTGACATGCACCAGGGTCTGGGTATCCGTGATATAGGTCGCTGCAAACAGACAGGCAAGCAGAATCGCTGCCCAACGCAACATGAAGTCGCCCCGGATCGCTTCGTCTTCGACCAGTTCCGGGGTCAATGGTTCCCACTCGGGCAGACCTTCTTCCACAGGATCCTGGGAATTTTCCACATCAGTCTGACCAGCCTCCCCGGCGGGTGTTTCTTCCGAATCCTCTGGGCCCTGATTCTGATCAGCAGCGTGCTCGGAAGGGGCGGGAGTATTGTCTTCAAGCAAATCTTTGTCTGGTTGATCGTTCACGTAAATTCTCTGGATCTGAAACGGGAATAGAAACAAACAGCGAACCACACGCCGAGATCAGATGGGGCGGGTCTGTACAGACCCAGACTGCTTCGGACAGCACGATAATCCTGTCCGGGGATGGAATCATGTACTCGGTCTAACTTACCCTGTATTCCTGACAAATAAACCCGAAATCGGTCTAAATCCAGTAATAATCAGGATCTAAATCAGGTCCGCCCCTCTGCAGGGAGACCTTGTCCGTTTGCAAAGCCACCCTGCTTTACTACGAGTTCTGAACTGACCGCGTTTGTTCCAAAGTGGAAGATTTAACCGATCCGCTCTTTTCCGACCCAGGGACGGAGCACTTCTGGAATCAGAACGGAGCCGTCTGCCTGTTGGTTGTTTTCCAGCACCGCGATAATCGCCCGGGCAATTGAGACCGCGGTCCCGTTCAGCGTGTGAACAAATTCGGTCCCTTTCTGGCCACTGGATTTGCAGCGGGTCCCGAGTCGGCGAGACTGATAGTCGGTACAGTTCGAGGCAGAAGTTACTTCGCCGTAGTCACCGGCATCGCCTCGACCGGGCATCCAGGCCTCCAGGTCGTATTTACGATAAGCGGGTGCCCCCAGATCGCCGGTGCAGGTATCGACCACGCGATAATGCAGGCCCAGTCCCTGGAAGATCTCTTCCTCGATCCGCACGATCTCTTCATGCATCGCGTCAGAAGCTGCATTAGTCGGCTCGGTGAAAGCAAACATTTCGACCTTGGTAAACTGGTGCACGCGATAGATACCACGTGTCGCTTTACCGTGTGCGCCCGCTTCAGTTCGGAAACAGTGTGACAGCCCGGCAACTTTGCGGGGTAACGTTTCGCGATCCAGAATCTGATCTTTTTGCGAGCCCCCCAGAGTAATTTCTGCAGTCGCTACCAGACTGAGGTCGGTGTTTTCGACAGAGTAAATCTGGGTTTCATCGCCGCGGGGATTAAAGCCAATCCCTTCCAGAATCTCTTTCCGCGCCAGGTCCGGCGTGCTGTGCAGAATAAATCCTTCCTGCACCAGCTTCTGCATGGCATACTGGCAGAGGGCCATTTCCAGCAGAACCGCCTCATTTTTCAGGTAGTAGAAGCCGTGGCCCGCTACCCGCGTCCCCGCTTCGAAATCGATCAGATCATGTTTTTCCGCCAGGGCTACGTGATCCCGGGGGGTAAAGTCAAAGGCGGGTTTCTCACCCCATAACCGCACAACGGTGTTCGCCTTGTCCTCTTTCCCAATGGGGACATCCGGGTGGGCCAGGTTGGGGACCCGTGCCTGCTCGGTTCGCAGTTCGGTTTCGACTTCCCGCAGTTCGATATCGATGGCAGAAACCTGCTCGCGGAGCTCTTTGCCCTTGGCAATCAGAGACTGCTTCTCATCGTTGTCTGCGGCTTTCGGAATCTGGGAAGAGACCGATTTCTGTTCCTGACGAACCTGATCGCCCTGAACAATCAGCTCCCGGCGACGCTGATCCAGTTCGGTCAGCCGTGCCAGATCGACTTCAATTCCCCGATTACGACAATTCTCAAGAATCGCTTCCTGATTCTCGCAGATGAACTGCAAATCCAACATAAGAAATCAATTACCCCGTCAGAGTCCTGAAATAAGTCAAATTCCGATACGTACGGTCTCTCTCCTGAAATAGAGATCGCATCATATCTCATGACAAAATTATTGTCCAAGGGTAACGCTTTTTCGATCCGAAAAATGAAGATTCAGCCCGATTTAGAGTCAGTCCTCGGGACATCTCAGAACGAATATACCCGTTGTAGCGGTTTCAGAGAGCATTCCCTGACAAATCAGGTTCCACTGTCTTGCGCTGCATCGTAGACGACTTTTCCGTCCAGAACCGTCAGCAGGGGTTTGATCTGCTTGATCTCTTCCTCAGGACAGGTCAGATAGTCCCGATCCAGTACGACCAGGTCAGCCAGCTTGTCCGGTTCCAGCGTCCCCTTTTTATCCTCTTCAAAACTGATGAAGGCGGCATCGCTGGTCATGCAGCGGAGCGCCTCTTCCCGGCTCAGTTTCTGCTGAGGTCCGTAAACGTCCCCATATATATCACGCCGACTGACCGCGATATACAACGCCAGGAACGGATTAAAGGCGTTCATCGAATGATCCGGATCAAAGCCGTTCATGTGATCGCTGTTGATCGCCACAGGCACACCGGCATCCACAAACATTTTGAGACCCATGAAACGGTTCACCCACGACGGACCATAAATCTGATTGATGGCATCGGCGTCGCGATAGAACAGGTAGGTCTGAGTATCGTAACAGACACCGAGGTTGTGCGAACGCTTGACTGATTCATTCGAGGGGAAGTAGGCATGCGTGATACAGAACCGACGCCCCTTGACGGGCAGCCGCTGATTCACCTCTTCCAGAGCAGAGAGAATTTCATTCACACTCCCGTCCCCGGTCGCGTGACAACACATCTGCCAGCCCAGTTTCTGTCCCTCTTCAAAGATTTCCGCCATCAGCTCACGCGAATAAGCCAGGTCTCCCCGATAGTCGGGATCTTCGAGTACATAAAACTTGATTCGCTTTTCTCCGTAAGGTTCAGAAAGCCGGGTACTCCCCCAATGAATCCCGCCATCTACGGAGATCTTCAGCGGGCCTACGCGGACCCAGTCGTCTCCATCTCCCGTAATCAGCCCCAGTTTCTTTGTGAACTCCTGCACCGCTTCGGCACTGCGCAGCTGTTCGCGAATCGTCATCGTCATCCGCACGGTCAGCTCATTCTGCTCCTTCAACAACTCATATTCCCGATACTCGTCGACGCGCGAGCCCCGCTCCAGGATACTGGTAATCCCGACTGAATTATAAATCGCATGCAGTTTCTTTAAGGCTTCCCGCGTCGCTTCGGGAGGAACGGTTTCCCGCGGAATCAGTTTGCTGATCGCACCGCCGCCTCCTTCCATCATTAAAGGTTTGCCTGCTTCATCGAAAATGATTTTGGCTCCCGCGAGCGTGTCTCCCTCTTTGCGAATGCCGATCAATTCGAACCCGCGGGTGTTCAACACATTCTTACGGGCGATATTCATATAAACCGGATGCGTACTAGAGGCCGCATCCAGTTCTGCCGGGGTGGGTCGACGACGTTCCTTCAGCCGCGTAATATCGGTGCGGGGAACGGTGATCCAGCGTCCCGGGGGCACCTCTTTGACTTTTCCCCGGATCCAGGCCTGAATCTCTGCAACGGAATTCAATTCCTGATACGGTTGAATCAACTCTCCGCGGGCCGCTCGCAGAGCATGGACGTGTGACTCAATCAATCCGGGAATCACAGTCTTACCGTCCAGGAAGACCACCTTCGTCTGCTCCCCCTGAAAGGGCTTCATCTCAGCATTACTGCCTACCGCCAGGATTTTTCCGTCGCGAATGGCAATTGCTGCTGCGATCTTTGATTTGGAGTCGAGCGTGATGATTTTCCCGTTTTTAAAGATCAGCGTCGCTGTCTCAGCGGAGACCAGCGATGCAAACAGGCAGACAAACAGAATCAGGCAGGTGGAACGAAAGCAGTTCCGGAACAGGACAGACATAAGCACTCCAGCGGGATGAGATCAGGCGGGTTACCAGCAAGGTTCAGCCCCCATTCCATCAACGGTGACTGATCTATACAGTGTAACCGGCCTCGCGCATCAGGAGCAACAATCCCGGAACGGTTTTCAGCGTAATCCCGCACACCTTCACAGGCCGTTAAAAAACAATCTCCTGCGAGTGTTGTTCGAGATGATGGGAACCATCTGCAAACGTCACTGCAGGAGAGATATAACTGAAAATAAATGCGAGTTGCCTGACCGCTGTCACCTCAGATCAGGGATTGATCTGTCCCGGAAAGGGCTGCGGGCTTTTTACGTGGTAGCGTGCATATTCATAACGTCGATACAGCCCGGGCTGATATTCGTTGTTGCAATGCTTACCCCGGTACTGATGGTAAGAATAGAGGGGCCAGGGATACGTACTGCCTTTGGCCTGTTTTCCCCGGCTGGTTTCCTGGCACAGTTCACAAAACGAGAGAAACATCCGCCCTCCGCCTGCCTGGGCGTTCTGGACAGAAAGACCTGTTCCCCAAATCCCCAGTAGAACTGCTGATACAAATAACTTTTTCTGGAATCCGTTCATCATCTCTCCCATCCATTGGACCGCACGTTGCCAGGATATCTGCAATATTCGCCATACTACTCATCGGATCAGGAGCGCGGGCAAGATGAGAGCGTGCAGCCGGGATCGAATTCAGAGTGGATTTCCCGCTCGAATTCTACGGATGATTCCAGTTTTAACGGTTATTCCTGACGCTCAGGCCAGGCCGCGGGCCTGTTTTTTGAAGGCGATGATGTCATCCAGGATCGCATCCAGTTTCACGCTTGGTTTGCGTCCCAGTGTCTGCTCCAGTCGCCCCAGGTCGGGAATCCGGCGGCGGACATCTTCGAAGTCTTCATTATAGGCCTTGTTATAAGGCAGGTAATCGACTTTAACACTCGGGTTAACCTTAGCGATGATCGCTTCGGCCAGACCTTTGATCGAAACCGGCTCATCACCGCCGATGTTATAAACCTGTCCGGAAGCGGAATCCAGATTGGTCAGATCGACCACGCAGTCCACGATTTCGGAAACGTGTCCAAAGCAGCGGATCTGGGATCCATCATCAAAGACAACAACCGGACCGCCGTCCAATGCCTGATCGATGAAGCGGGGAATCACCATTCCGTATTGTCCCACCTGTCGGGGACCCACCACATTGAAAAAGCGGCCGATCCGCACATCCAGCCCGTATTTCTGGTGATAGGCCAAGGCCAGAAATTCGTCGATGGCCTTCGAAGCTCCATAAGCCCAGCGGGGCCGTGTCGTCGGACCGAAATGTAAATCGTCTTCTTCAGTCCAGCGTTCTTTGGGGTTTTTGCCGTAAACTTCACTGGTGGAAGCCAGGAAAAATTTCTGTCCTCCCTGCACGGCGTGTCGCAGCAGCACTTCAGTCGGATAAATATTGGTCTCAATCGTACGTACCGGGTTATCTGCGACCAGTTTCACCCCGACGGCTGCCGCCATGTGATAAATTGTGTCAACGCCCTGCACCATTTCTGCCATCAGTACGGGGTCGGTAATCGACCCGGTCCGGAAGGTAAACTGGGGATGGTCGATAATCGCATCCAGGTTTTTCAAGAACCCGGTCGAGAGATCATCTACGGCTGTAACCTGTTGTCCCTGCTGAATTAATTGTTCACAGAGGTGACTGCCAATAAAGCCGGCCCCACCGGTAACGAGGCAATGAGACATAACGAACTTCTTTCTCGAGATAAGGAAAAAACCGCAGAACGGATAAATTCGGGCCAATGTCAGCGAAGGCTTAAAACAGTTTACACGCTAGAGTTGCATTTCGCTACGAACCTGCCATAATACGTGCGTGTCATTAAGAATGACGCAACAAAAACATCGGATTTTCCGATGTATATTGAAAATCCGGGCGATTAGCTCAGTTGGCTAGAGCATCTCGTTTACACCGAGAGGGTCGGGGGTTCGAGTCCCTCATCGCCCACTTTCAGCAGGAATCTGTTGATCCAAACATAGAAAGCCCCTGTTTTACCAGTTAAAACAGGGGCTTTCTCTATTGGATGTCATCATTGCAGGATCTGAACAGCCTGTTTCACTTGAACAATGTTCAGATCTCAAGCCAGCAATCGTTGCACGACAGTCCCTTCCACATCGGTCAACCGGAAGTCGCGGCCCTGGAAGCGGTAAGTCAGTTCTTCGTGATTCAGGCCGAACAGATGTAGAATCGTGGCGTGCAGGTCGTGGACGTGGATCGGATCTTTGGCGACGCCCCAGCCGATTTCGTCGGTCTCACCGATTGTCTGGCCCCCTTTAATACCGCCTCCCGCCATCCACATGCTGAAGGAATAAGGATGATGGTCGCGGCCGGTGACTTTCTTGAAATTGACCCGATTTTCTCCCAACGGCGTGCGGCCGAATTCGCCTCCCCAGACAACCAGGGTCTCGTCCAGCAGGCCACGGCGTTTGAGATCCTTGAGCAGAGCCGCAACTGGCTGATCGGAAATTTGAGTATAACGCTCCAACCCGCTGTCGAGTGAACTGTGATGATCCCAGGTGGAGAGGAACAGCGTCACGAAACGCACGCCCCGTTCGACCATCCGCCGTGCCAGCAGACAGTTGCGGGCGTAAGAACCGAGGAAACCGGCGGTCCCACTTTTTGATGCCTCGTCACGGGTCACACCGTATTCTTCGAGTGTCGTTTTCGTCTCGCCCGAAAGATCGAGCAGTTCCGGCGCGGTCTGCTGCATGCGGAATGCGAGCTCATATGCATTGATTCGGCTGGCAATTTCCGGATTCCCCACCTGCTCGAACCGCAGACCGTTTAATTCATTGATCGCCTGCAGGCTCCGCATTTGTGCGGCGGAAGAAACCTGTTGAGGTGTCTCCAGATTCAGAACCGGGCTTCCCTGATTCCGAAAGAGTGTCCCCGCGTATTGCGACGGGAGAAAACCGCTGGACCAGCTTGAGGCACCACCCGGCAGGCCGCGTCCCAACGTCGCCAGCACCACGTAGCCTGGCAGGTTTGAGGATTCGCTCCCCAGTCCATAGTTGAGCCACGAGCCCAGTGTGGGGCGTCCCTGCAGATCGGATCCGGTGAGCATCATCAGCTGGCCGGGCAGGTGATTGAACTGCTCACAGTGCATGGAACGGATCATGGCGATGTCGTCCACGCAGGTACTCAGGTGGGGCAGCAGATCGGAAAGCTCCATGCCGCACTCACCATAACGCTTGAACGTGCGCGGGCTCCCCATCAGGCGCGCGGCCTCTTTCTGAATGAAAGCAAACTTAATGTCTTTGAGCATCGAATCGGGCATCGGCTGACCATCGAGTTCATTCAGCTTCGGCTTGGGGTCGAACAGATCCATCTGGCTCGGTCCTCCTTCCATGAACAGATAGATGCAGCGTTTGGCCTTGGGGGCAAAGTGAGCCTGCGGTGTGGAATTTTCGGAAGCGAGCAGGCCTTCCTCTTTCAGCAGTGAAGCCAGGGCCAGCGTTCCCAGACCACTGGCACCGGTGGCAAAGAACCGCCGCCGATTCAGCAGCGACTGCTCAGAATGTGACTGTGGTGGAAACGGCATGATCAGTCTCTCGTAATAAATTCATCCAGGTTCATAATGATGCGGGCCAGCTGGACCATCGCGGTCTCTGCTGGTTTCTGTGGTGGTTTTGCACCAGCTTGTTTCGCTTCCGCCAGATGTAGCAGATCGCTCCAGGCGGACTGCAGGGCGACCGCTTCCGGCTCACCGGCAGGACGCGACAGACAGCGCAGATACATTTCCTGAATCGCCGCGGAAATGTTGTCGGCGTGTTTCTCCTGCATCTGTTTTCCCAGTACTTCAGCACACTCGAAAAACATCGGACTATTGAGCAGAGTCAAAGCCTGCAGCGGTGTATTGGAACGTTCGCGACGACTGCAGGAGACGGTCGCATCCGGTGCATCGAACGTCATCAGCATCGGGAACGGCACCGTCCGTTTGAAAACAATATACATCCCCCGTCGATAACGGGCACTCCCCTGAGTAGCGGGCCATTTAACGCTCCGCCCCACATCGGTCACGAAGGCAGGCAGTGGTGGACGAATTCCCTTACGACCGATGGTTCGATCCAGCAGACCACTGGCGGTCAGATGAATATCGCGAACGATTTCCGCTTCGACGCGAAAGCTGTTCTGTCTCCAGAAGAGCAGGTTATTAACATCCTGAGGTACGTCACGTGCATTGGCGGCGGACGACATCTGATAGGCTGAAGACATCACAATCAGTTTGATCATCGCTTTGCGGCTCCAGTCGCGTTGTCTGTATTCGGAGGCGAGCCAGTCCAGCAGCAGCGGATGAGTGGGTGTTGCTCCTTTAGTGCCAAAGTCGTTCGGCGTTGACACGATGCCCCGTCCGAACAGATGCTGCCAGATGCGGTTCACCGCCACCCGTGCGGTTAATGGGTTCTCTTCCCGGAAGAGCCAGTTTGCCAGATCGAGTCGATCGGGCGCGGGCTGACGCGACTGCAGATCCGGCAGTACAGAGGGCGTTCCCGGACTGACCTTGTCTCCCGGACGATTATAAACGCCGCGAACATGCACGAACGTTTCGCGACGGTCTTTAGTCCGTTCCGTGAAAATCGGGGCACGCGTAGAGGGAGCCTGCGGCCGGGAGGAGAGGAGTTTCCCCAGCCTGGCTGAGAGCTTGTCCCACCCCTCTTTTTTCGTCTGATAAAACGGTTCCAGCTTTTTCAAATCGGATGAGCGTTTATAGCCCTTCAGAATCTTATCGATTTCCGTGCGCTGTTTTTCGTTGAGGTCTGCCTTTTCGTAAGTCTTGATTTCCTGCTGGCAGCGACCGTAATCGGGTTGCCAGTCAGCGAGAGCCTGCTGGTATTCCTGTTTTTCCCAGTCCCGCGTGACCTTGACCGTGGTCTCATCCGCATTGTTAAAGAAAGAATACAGCTGGTAAAATTCGTTCTGCGAAATGGGATCGTGTTTGTGATCGTGACACTCAGCACAGCCGAGAGTCAGTCCCAACCAGACCATGCCGGTCGTATTGACACGGTCGACGATCTCTTTAGTGCGGTAGAGTTCGAGATCGACGCCGGCTTCTGTGTTTTTCAGAGTATTACGATGAAAGCCAGTCGCCACCTTTTGCGAAACGGTCGACTTTTCAAACAAATCACCGGCTAACTGTTCTTTGGAGAACTGATCGAAGGGCAGATCCTGATTGATCGCATCGATGACCCACTCCCGATAAACCCAGACGTGCGGTCGTATGCTGTCGCCCAGGTAACCGGAACTGTCCGCATAGCGGGCCATGTCCAGCCAGTAGCGTCCCCAGCGTTCACCAAAATGGGGTGAGGCCAGCAGTTTGTCTACGAGTTTTTCGTAGCTCTGAGGATCGGTATCTGCCACAAAGGCTTCGACTTCGTCAGGCGCAGGCAGCAAGCCCACCAGATCCAGATACAGGCGGCGGATCAACGTCCGTCGATCTGCAGGAGGAGCTGGCTGGACACCGGCGGCTTGCAGTCGCGAAGCAATAAAAGCATCTATCGAGTTGCGAAGCGGGAAATGATCCGTCGATTTTACGTCCACGGGAACCGCTGGTTGACTCAGCGGAGCAAGCGACCACAGGAGCGGCGCTTCCAGCTCCAGTTTTTCCGGCCAGACAGCGCCCTCTTTGATCCAGCGACGAAGGATTGACTGCTCCTGTTCAGAGAGCGGAGGTGCCTCGCGGGGCATCTCGGCAACTCCGTTACTGGGAGTGATCAGATCCAGCAGGTAGCTCGCGTCCGGATCTCCAGGATCCACGATCTCCCCACTTTCGCCCCCGTGTAATGTTGCGTCCAGGGAATGCAGCGAAAGTTCCCCCTGTCGAACCCGTCTGTTATGGCAGACCAGGCAGTGCTGTTCCAGGATAGGTGCCACATCACGACGAAAGTCAACCGGCTCTGCAGCGCAGAACTGATTGCCAGCCATCAGGCACAGTCCACTCAGCAGAATGATCAGTGTGGTCCGAATTCTCGAATCAGTCATAAATCGACGATCTTTCGGGTTGCTCGCGGGAGGCTGGGATCGTGAGGCAGGATAAACACATCGGTGAGAGACCATTCTAACCCGGGTCACTCACCTGAAACAACCCCCTTATGGGCTACGTCCCACAGGGGGGACAGACTGCTGGTTACGAGTCTTCTTTTTTCAACTGGGCAAACAGTTCGAGCAACATGTTTACAATTTTGGTACTGGCGTCTTTTTCTACATAATTGGTTCCCAGCCAGGTTTCATAGCCCCCCAGCCGATGCTGCTCGGGTGTGGGCAGATAACCGAACGAACCATTGGCCAGTTCGATGGTAAATGTGGGCTGGAAGGGGCTGCGTTCTTTGAGCTCCAGACCGGTTTCAGTAAACGTTTCAAAAGGAATTGCACAGATTCCCAGTGAGCCGATCCGCATCACCTGCAGAGGGACTTCGATCTGGTCCGGCGCTTCCATGATTTTGGCAATCCGCTCTGCATAGATTTCTTCCCGTCGATGCTTTGCCCGGTTCCCGTCCCCAGCTTCGGATTTGATTTTCTCGAAGTGTGCCAGCATCTCCGGCGTTGGTTTGCGGAGTTTCAGAGGCAGTTTCGCAGCAGCGGCTCCCAGCGGGACCCAGTTATGATATTTGATGGTCTGCTGTGCTTCATAGACGCGGCTGGCCACCTTCTCAGCGACTTCCTGCATTTTTTCATAACGCTGGTAACGCTTGCCCCCCTTCTCGGTGAAATTGATGTTGTTCACATCACCACTGGTGCCGTTGGATAAAATACCGACAAAAGGTGGCGACTGATCCTGGGCCCCCAGTTTCTGTTCAATGTATTTCGCAAAGTAGCCGAAGTAATCAGCCGAGACATCACCGGACTGCACGCCGCCTACATAGTGCAGCGAGTAATTTGCCAGCAGAGCGATGGGGCGTCCCTTTTGACTTTGGATCGAAATAAAGCTGACCTGCGGGTCAGTCGGACCAGCCGGACGATCCAGGGCTTTATTTCCCCGCGGAGGATTCATGCGGACGCGATCCAGGCCACCAAAGGGATTGGTCAGCAGTGAAGTGTCATTTACATACCAACGACGGTTGAAGACTTCTGACGGCTCATCGACCTGTCCCCAGCCAATTCGTGCCGGCTCCAGTTGATACAGGGCACGACGCACGCCATCCGAGATCCGGCTGGCCAGGAATTTCTGATACTCGGTGAATTCGGTTTCCCGCAGCACTTTGGAAGGCCCCCGAGCCGTAGTAGCGGAATGCGTGTGCGTTGAAGCCATCAGCAGCTGTGATTTGGGAATGCTGGTATGTTTATGAACCTGCTCTTTCGCCAGATCGAAGACCGATTCCGGAATCCCGACGTTATCGCAGAGCACAATCGCCAGCTTGACCTTACCGTTATCGAGCACAATGCAGCGGGCGTGCAGTTCGTCGTGAATGCGTTTGGCGGGTATCGGTTTCCAGCCTCCCACAATCAGTTCGCCTAAGGGGGGAGTGATATTACTGGTGGCCGCTCCTGCCAGTAAGACAGGCTGTTTCTCTTCGGCTTGCGTTTTAACACACAAAGTCAGCGCCAGGGTAATGCAGATTGTTATTGGCAAGATGCGATACAGGTTCGAAAACATTTCCAGACTTCCTCTCAGATTCAATTCATCAGATGTGACGCTTTCTGCAGATTCCGCTGCAGACCGAGTTCATTCTAACCATCAACCGGCATTGATGCCAGAAGGAAGACCAGTTCAAAGCTGAGTCTGTTTCCGGCTGAACTGTTTTCGACAAAGATCGTCCCTCTTACAGGCCGTAGCTGAAATGGTTTTGATCCGTTAGAATCGAATGTGCGTTCCGATTCAGGACCGGTTCCGAATCGGAACATACGCCTTGATCCAAAGATTTGAAAGCCCATGAAATCAATACTGCGACTTCCTGACGTGATCCCTGGTTTCCAGGTTTACCTGTCACTTGCCAGCAACTGCTCTTCAACGGAGAGGAGTGTCGCCTGATGAACTCTGCAGACCACACCTCACCCGCCTGGTATCTGCTTGATGACAATGCTGCGGCAGACCGACTGCATTCCCCTGAGCAGGGATTGACTTCTGCGGAGGTCGAATCCCGCCAGGTCGAGTACGGTCTGAATGAACTCGTTGAAAAACAACGAAAATCAATCTGGATGATGTTTCTGGACCAGTTCAAAGATTTCATGATTCTGGTCCTGATCGCGGCTGCAGTCGTTTCCGGGATCATCGGCGAGCCAGCCGATACGATCGCCATCACCGTGATTGTATTACTGAATGCGATCCTCGGGTTCGTACAGGAATATCGGGCCGAAAAAGCAATGGCGGCACTGAAGAAGATGGCCGCCCCTTCCGCCAATGTGATGCGCGGAGGAAAAATCACAACGCTGCCGGTCAATCAACTGGTTCCTGGAGACCGCGTCATGCTTGAAGCGGGGAACATTGTCCCTGCCGATATGAGACTGACGGAAGCGGTCCAACTGCAGATCGATGAAGCAGCTTTGACTGGGGAATCACTGGCGGTAGAGAAACAGACCGGCCAGCTTAGCGAAGAGGAACTTCCTCTCGGTGATCGAAAAAATCTTGCTTTTAAAGGAACACTGATTACCAAAGGTCACGGCCAGGGAATCGTCACTGAAACCGGCATGCAGACCCAACTGGGACAAATCGCTGCACTGCTTCAGGACCAGGATCAGGGGCGCACACCGCTCCAGAAACGACTGGCGACGTTCGGTCAGAAACTGGCTTATGCCATATTCGCGATCTGTATCATCGTGTTTGTCGCAGGTCTCTTACGCGGTGAACCACCCTTGCTGATGCTGCTGACCGCAATCTCGCTGGCAGTCGCCGCTATCCCCGAAGCACTGCCTGCGGTGATCACGATTTCGCTGGCACTGGGTGCACGCAAGCTGGTCAAGCAGCAGGCACTGATTCGCAAACTCCCCGCGGTAGAGACCCTGGGATCGGTCTCATATATCTGTACTGACAAGACAGGAACCCTCACCCAGAACCGGATGACGGTCGAGCAGGTTTACCTTGACAGTCAGATCCGCTCTACGGATGAACTCCCAAAAACAGAATCTGGTTCTACAACCAGCCAAAGTCTCGCTGACAAACCGCACGCGGAATTACTACTCTCTGCCCTGTCACTCTGTAACGACACACGACTGGACGGCGAGGACGAAGTTGTCGGTGATCCAACAGAAACGGCACTCTTTGAACTCGCCCGGGAAAAAGGATTCCTGCGGGATGCGCTGGAATCCGCTTTTCCCCGCCTGGCTGAAATTCCTTTCGATGCGGAACGCAAACTGATGACGACTTTTCATCCCTGGAGCGATGGAAAAGTCGTATCGATTACCAAGGGGGCTGCAGAAGAGATCGTGGCCCGAGCAACACACCTCCAAGTGAAAGAGGGACTGACTGACATCGACCAGAGCCAGGTGATGCAGCATACCGAACAGATCGCCGGCGAGGGATTAAGAACACTTGGCTTCGCTTTGCGGATCTGGGACGCGGTTCCAGAGTCACTGATCCCGGAAGAGATTGAAGCGGACCTGACCCTGGTGGGGCTGGTCGGCATGCTGGATCCTCCCCGTCCGGAAGCAGCCGAGTCGGTCGCCCTCTGTCAGACTGCAGGCATCCATCCTGTGATGATCACCGGAGACCACCCGCTGACCGCAGCAGTCATCGCCCGACGGGTGGGAATCATTGATGAAGAGGAAACGGAATCGGTCATCACCGGAAAGGAACTTCAACCGCTTACACTTGAAGAGCTGGAAGCACGGGTGGAGAAAATTCGGGTTTATGCACGCGTTTCACCGCAACAGAAACTGAAGATCGTGCAGGCCTTACAGAATCGCGGTCATTTTGTAGCCATGACTGGAGACGGCGTTAATGATGCACCGGCCTTGAAACGCGCCGACATCGGAGTCGCAATGGGCATCACCGGCACAGATGTCTCCAAGGAAGCAGCCCACATGATTCTGCTGGACGATAATTTTTCTACGATCGTCAAAACGGTCAGAGAAGGACGGCGGATCTTTGACAACATTCGCAAATTTATCAAGTACACGATGACCAGCAACCTGGGTGAAATCTGGACGATCTTTCTGGCTCCCCTGCTCGGCCTGCCGATTCCGCTGCTGCCGATTCATATTCTGTGGATTAACCTGGTAACCGATGGTATTCCCGGCCTGGCTTTGACGGCAGAGCCTGGTGAAAAAAATCTGATGCAACGGTCACCCCGTCATCCCCAGGAAAGCATTTTTGCCCACGGACTGGGCGCGCATATCATCTGGGTCGGATTATTGATGGGAGCGGTTTCGCTGTTTACGCAAGCCTGGTTTATCGATCGCAGCCCGGAACACTGGCAGACAATGGTTTTTACTGTCCTCTGTCTGAGTCAGATGGGCCATGTGCTGGCAATTCGCTCAGAACGGGAATCGTTCTTTTCGCAGGGACCGTTATCGAACAAGCCACTATTTGGTGCCGTTCTGCTGACATTCACTTTGCAGATGGCCACGATTTATATTCCGATTTTGAACGAGGTCTTCAAGACCGCCCCCTTGACGGCGGCAGAGCTGGGCATCACACTTGCGCTCTCTTCAATTGTGTTCATCGCCGTGGAAGTAGAAAAAACATTCAAGCGAAAAAAGAGCTCGCACTGAAAACGAAAGAATGAAATTTCCACACGAATACGAAGCAAAAGAATCCTCTGATACGTTCTAGTTTCCGGTCTGATTAATCCAGGTTTCACCGGGTACGGTGGTGGAACAGACAATGAACGTCTTGCACAAACTTCGGTAGCTGGCACAGTGACCTACAATGGAACACCCGTTGAAGGAGCGAGCATTGCTTTTGTTCCCGTTGATCAGTCGAACGGACGCAATGCCAACGGTCTGTCGAACGCGGAAGGTCTGTTTCAGATGGGGACATTCGAAGGCACTGATGGTGTCGTGCCTGGCAATTACCAGGTCATGATCACGAAATTTGAAACATCCGAAACTCCAGAAGCACTACCGGAAGATGATCCCAATTACGATCCGAATCCCAAACCGCAACCTCCGCCTGAAAATCTGCTGCCGGAAAAATACGCGTCTGCCGACAACTCAGGCCTGACCGTCACCGTCGAGGATGGTAATGAAATTACTGATCTCAAATTTGATCTGCAGGATTAGGTTACTGTTTCAGCCTGAGCGCTCATTCTCCTGCTTTGTGAACCACTATAATGTAAGTGCGAATTTGCATCCCCAGTTCACCCGTGTATACTGACAGAACCACCCCAGATGAACACGCGGCTAGCGTGTATCGTTCGCTGAGGCAATTACTGTAAGGAGCACGGGAATGAGTCTGTTCAGGGTTACCGGCAAGGGGTCACAATTCATATCAACGCGATCACTGTATTCACTCTTCGCGATCGTACTCTTATCGCTTTGGGGATCTGCATTACAGTCAGCAGAACCTCAAAGCATTCAGGGAAGTTCTCCAGTCCAACTGGCATTGAAACCTGAACTCGGCTCAGCCGATAAGACAAAACAGCAGTCAGAGAAAAAACGACCTCCGCAGGTAGAAATTCTACAGACTATAGAGGATGGTGGAGGCTATGGAGCAGAACTGCATCGAGTCAGCATTTCGGGAACTGCACGCACTTTTGACGGTACACCACTGAAAAATGCAACCATTTATGTGGGGTCGGCAGCCAGACGCATGCCGGGCGGCTTTGAAATGTTGCGTGGCCAGACGCAAACTGACGCAACGGGTCATTACGAACTGAAAGAAATTCAACTCCTCGTAAATCGTGAACGTCCCAATCCGATTCCGAAACCTGCAGAAGGCAGATTCGAGATCTTCGGTACCTGCGATGGATACGGTTTCACCTGGCATGAGACCTGTTTTTACCGTCCCGACATCCGCCCCCAGGGAACCAAACTGGGCGATAAAAATGCGCGTGTTACAGAGAATGCGTTTTATCTGGATGAACCGTTGATTGTCGATCTGATGTTTGACCGCCCTGCTCTGCTCAAAGGCCGCATCACCGATAAACAGGGGCACCCACTCGCCAATGCCAAAGTACAACTGGGGCGTATTGACAGTCAACGAAATCCAACAGGCTGGGGCGTGCGCTCATGCCGTTTTCTGGGAAATGACAACCAGCCGATCAAAGACCCCTTCAGTTTCTCCAGCATCCGTGTTCTGCCCGCAGAATTTCGAGAAACACACACCGATGCAGAAGGTTTCTACGAATTCAAACAACTCCGTCGTGATACCAGTTATCTTACGCGAATCGACCCTGGCCCCACTTTTGATCCCTGGCAATCCACTATAGTCACCTCTCCTGCAGAGAAGGCAAACAACAAACGTCGGGGAGCGGTAGGCTACTCGGGAGAATTGAACCGGGAGTTTTTCGCGCCCCGCAATGTAACAGTACAAGTAGTGCAAGAGCAGACTGAGCAGCCGGTCGCTGGCGTGTTGGTGACAGCGCGATCTATCGGTCCCATTCGTCGCGCCAGGATTCAAGCCCGATCGGACAGCCGGGGTAATGCCCGTCTGCAACTGGTGCCCGGCGAATACAAATTAATCATTGAGCCCCAACCGGATCAGCCATTTTATTTTCAGAGCGAACAGTTTTTCGTAAAAGAGCAGCACGGCCCTGTTCAGCATACGGTTAAATTGAGACCAGCGGCGACTGTCATCTTAAAAGTCGTCGATGCGCAGACTGGCCAGCCGATTCCCGGAGTGCGGTTTAACTATGAATCTCCCGATTCCAGCGATCCCCGGCCTGTTTCCACTCAGTCGGTCTATGTCGATTATCCAAAAACAAACACGGCCGGGGAGATCCAGGCTTTCATGACACCCGGCCAGCGACGGTTCGTCGTAGCAGAACCATTAACGCTGGCACAGGCCGAGGGGAGCCGGGGCGAATTAATCAAACTACCCGCTGGCGAAGTGACCACAGTCGAATTCAAACTGAGCCAGCCGCAATTCGTCGATGCCGAATCGTTCAGAGAAGAGGTCAAACCGAATCCCGACTCAATCTATCCACCCGAATTACAGCTGAAATGGCACAGGCAGTCAGAGCTATTGCGAGGTTCCACAATGCGGGTAACGGCGCAATTGATGCTGGGACGACAACCCGGCCTGGATACGCAAGGCCTGCTGAAAGACCTGCGTGCACTGGATTCCTACCAGATACCTGATATCGACGCGTTGCTTAAAAAACACGGCGGAGAAATCAAGCGGGGAGGCCGAACGATCATGACTTCGACCGGTCAATACCACAAAGAAGAACGCCTGTATGAATGGCGCAAGCATCACCATGATGCACAGGGGAGACTCCTGCCCGACAGTATCTCATTCCGGGATGGATGGGAGACATTAACGTATGATGTTTCCAATAATCAGGCCTCGGTGTACCGGAGAAATTTTTTACATATCCATACGCCTAATGACTTCACGGACTGGCCTACCCTGCGTTTCCAGCGTCCAGCCCCTGAAGACCGGCCCAGGCCCGAAGTGGAAATCGAACAGTCAGGGCGACGCACGATCTACACCACTCAGACGGATTCGGAAAGCCGGGGACAGAAATTAACTTATCTCCAAAGACGTGTTTTTGACCGGGACACCGGTTTCATTTTTGAAAGTTACCTGAAAGAACCAACAAAGGGCCTGGAGCACGCCTCTCTGTATTTCGCGCCACAACAACTGGCCAATGGTCTGATCTTGCCGCGATTCTTTATCAGTTGGCGACGCTATCAGGGCAAACTGAATTTAGTAAACGTCTTTGAAATTGAAAAAGTCGAACTCTTCGACCAGTCACCCCCCGATGCGTTTGCCGTAGCGATACCTCCGGGAGCGGTCTTAGTCGACTCCCGTCACATTTCTCCGGAGGCTTCCAGGACCAGACCAGGCCGTCCCTACACGACGACCTTGAGAGGCCCGGTCACAGATTTTGCCGCATATCTGCAGCGTCATCCCCGGCACACCCCGAAGCTCGAACAGCAGGTGCACTACGGCAGGCCAGCTCCTGAAATCAAACCGGCCCGCTGGATGACGCGCGAAGGTGTCTCCTCTCCGCCGAATACGAAAGGCAAGGTCGTGCTGATTGATTTCTGGGGAACCCACTGTGGCCCCTGTATCTCACAGTTGCCAGAAGTTCGGACCGCCGCCCGTTACTACGCAGACCAGCCGTTCGTGTTAATTGGCATGCACGACAGCCATACCAGCGTTGCGGAATTGCAGGAGTTCGCACAAAAAGAAGAGATCGACTTCCAGTTGGCCATCGACCGTCCTTCGACCCGCAAAGGATTCTTTGGTGAAACCATTCGCAATTTCAACGTACGCGGAATTCCCTCGGCAGCCGTCATCGATCAACAGGGAAACGTGGCGTACGTGGGGTACTTCAGTGAAGCTTTGAAGACAGTCGATCGCCTGTTGAAAGAGAAAAAGTGACTCCATAATCCCCCCTGCATCACTGTCTCCATTGCGCACATGGATATTCTGTGCTCACAGTTTCTCTGCGTCTTCTGTTCAAACGCTCCCTCTCAGTCGACCTGATTTTAGACCGAATGTCCGTTTTTGCCCGAATTGAGTCGTAAACGTAAGTCGAATGGACTTCATTTTTTACGCGGTTTGACTATAAAATCAGTAGTCACGCGTTCCACGGGCTTTCACTTAAGAATTCAACTAAGACAGACAAATCCAACCTGAACCGGCTCAGCCTGTTCCAGGAAGGGAGAAGGATAAATGAACGACTCACAGCCGCTCAGCGAATCGACACATATCGAACTGCCTGACGTCTGGGATCAGCTGGATGAGATCGTCAAAGCTGGTGAATCCGCAGCGGCGATCAACTTTCTGAATGCGCTGCCCCCTGGGGAAGAAGCGCGTATTCTGGCACAGCTCTCCCTTGATGAACAGCAGGCGTTTTTGAAACTGCTGGATGGCGAACATGCCGCCTGGTTGATGGAGACGCTGCCAGAACTGCAGGCAGCACAGTTGCTCTCGTCCCTGTCGCCTGAACAGGCCGCTCATATTGTTGATGAAATGAACAGTGACGAGCAGGTCGACCTCCTGGATCAACTACCCGAGGAACAATCGGAAAAGATTCTGAAAGTCATGAATCCGGAAGAAGCGGAAAACGTCCGCTTCCTTTCGAAATATACCAGTCTCTGTGCCGGCGGTCTGATGATCACCGAGCTGCTCTCCTTTGAAGAGTCGCAAACGGTTGACGATGTGGTATCCGACCTCCGTCAGAATGCCGAACGATACGCCGAATATAATGTGCAGTACATTTACGTCATCAATCAGGACCTGCAACTGGTCGGTGTACTACGCCTGCGGGACCTGCTGATGGCGCCACCAGGTAAACGTCTTTCCAACCTGATGATTCCCAGCCCACTCTGTGTGCCTGACTCCACGAGTCTGCAGGAGTTACAGCACTTCTTTGATTCACACCCGCTGTTCGGTCTGCCAGTTGTCGACGAAGCCAATGTACTGGTCGGCGTCGTCCGACGGGAAGATGTGGAAGAGGCTGGGGAAGAACAGGCCGGTAAGACCTTTCTGCGATTTGCAGGGATTATGGGTGGGGAAGAACTCCGCAGTCTGCCACTCAAGATTCGCAGTGCCCGGCGTCTGTCATGGTTGAGCATCAACATTGTGCTGAATATTGTTGCCGCCAGTGTGATTGCCATGTATGAAGATACACTTTCCAGTGTCATCGCTCTGGCAGTGTTCCTGCCGATTGTTTCCGACATGAGTGGCTGCACAGGTAACCAGGCGATCGCGGTAAGTACGCGAGAACTGGTCCTGGGTGTGATTCGACCGCGCGACTGGATATACGTATTCAAAAAAGAATTCGCATTAGGTATGGTCAACGGCCTGGCCCTCGGGTTGCTGTTGGGCATCGTCGCCTATATCTGGAAAGGGAATGCTTATCTGGGCCTGGTAATCGGTGGCGCCCTGGCCGCGAACACCCTCATGGCAGTCTGTCTGGGTGCCCTGATTCCGATGGTTCTCAAAGGATTCAAACTCGACCCCGCCCTGGCCTCAGGTCCGATCCTGACTACCATCACCGACATGTGCGGATTCTTCCTGGTGCTCTCTTTAGCCCAGGCATTTCTGCCTTTGCTGACGTGAGAATCAGCATAAATCGACAACTTCAAGAGGCGAGAAACAACAGGCTGCTTCATAATCAGTAGAATCGCTTTATCTGGTATATCCCGGCCTGCATTCAGAGGAATTTCCACAGTTTCATTTCGCCTGCGCCCCCACTGCCGGTTTATGATCGGTGTCTTACAACACAGTTGCTGTCGCTGTGTTTCCCGATTGAGATAAGGCTCCCGGCCTGTCCTGCTCTTTCAAACCTGTAGTGCCATGAACAACAAAGTACAATCAAAAAACAGGGGAGCCCGTTACGCGATCATTGTCATCCTGTTCTGCTTTGCTGGTCTGGCAGCGGCCCGCTTGAATCAACTCTACTTCTTTTATCCGGATAGTGCCGACTATGTCCTGATGTCGCGGGGACTGGTGAATCATCTGGCGTATGAGCAGTTCGATTTTCCCGACTCTCCACCATTTACCCTGCGCCCCCCCGGCATGTCCCTGCTGTTGATTCCCGCTGCCTTAATCGCCCCCTACCATGCGATCCTGGCCAAAGTGACTGTCATTCTGTTCGGAACCCTTCTACTGGTGCTGTTCTACGCTTACCTCTGCAAACTTGAAGATACAACCTGCTCATCAACTACAGAAAGCGGCCCCGCGCGACGCTGGCCAGTGCTGTGCATGGTACTGCTCCTGGCGACTAACCCCTACTTCCTGCTCTTCTCAACGCTTATCATGAGCGAAATCCCTTTCATGGCATTGAGCCTGGGAATCCTCTATTTAATCGCCAGCGAGAACGAACAGAATCGCAAACGGAATCTGATTCTGTTGACCGGCCTGTTCCTGTTCCTCCCTCTGCTGCGGACCATTGGTATCGCACTGACACTGGCACTCGGGACGTGGGCAATCACCAGTCGGCAGCGCTGGCGCTATCTGATTCCGGTAGCTGGTTCGCTGGTCACTCTGGGACTTTGGATGCTGCGCAATCGCTCGTTGAACTCTGACCTTTACAGTTCCCTGATCCTGAACAATCTGCGGTCCGCTGGTCCCGTTGGTACTGTTATCTCTATGATCAATCGCAGTCTGACTCACTTTCAAAGTCTGTGCGAAACATTAATCCCTAACATGCCAGGGGCAACTCCCGCGTACGAACGCTACCTGCTGGATGGGCTGACGTTTCTGCCTGGACCGCTATGGCTGTACTCGTTAATAAGCCTGCTGGTACTGGCCGTTTCCATCTATGGGATGTTCCAGCTACGAAATCGGGGCGGCCTGCTCTGTCTGCCGTACCTCGTCTTCACGTTTGCGATTCTCTCTGTCTGGCCCTGGATGCAACCCCGGTTTGTTCTGCCACTGCTGCCTGTCATCCTCGCTTTTGTGCCTGCAGGACTGAGAGCGTTACTCAGTCGAATTACCAATTCCAACCCTGCTATTCGAAAGACGCTGGTCTGTCTGATTTTACTTCCTGCGATGGCCCTCCTCTGCGTTCAGACATATACCGATGCGCGGCTGGTGACAACCAATGTGCAGCTGCTGCGCAACGGCGAAACGTTTTATCAGACGCAGTACCCCTCGAGCCACTTCAGTAATTTTGTTGCCGCCGGCAACTGGATCAGAGAACAAACGCCACCTGAAACCAGATTTCTGACCAGGCGCAACGATCTCGCAACATCGGGACACCGCTTCCAGAAACTCGTCTATTTTGAAAAGACCAGCCCGGAACAGTTGCATGAGCAGATTCAATCGCTGGGCGCGCAATATATTGTCTGTTTCGATGAAAATACCATCGACGGTTTTCCCCGGCATCTGTTAAACGACGATCTGGTTTATCGTCTGACTCCCGTTTATGACGAACAGGGAGTCGTTATAATCAAAATCGAACCGAATTATGAGGGAACCATTCGTGAGGGCTACTGGCAGGAAACCGCAGGGCTGAATCGGGCCCGAATGATTCTGGAAAAGTTTCCGCAGCGGTTGTCAGCGCAGGTTTCTTATCTCAAACAGTTGCTGGAAGCGGAGCAATATAAAGAGGGCATTGATTTTGTTAAGCAACTGGGAACCGTGCAGGACGTTCACCTGACGAACTTTCTGGGCTGGGCCTATGTAGGGGATCGTCAGTTCCAGCAGGCACTGACAGAATTCACCAAAGCCAGCCAGATGCCAGGCCACGTCGCGCTACGCGGCAGTATTCAGCGCGGCATAAAACTCTGTGAGCAACAACTGTCGAATAAAGCCGTGAATACAAAACCGAATTCAGTGGAGACTCCCCAGCGAAATCTGCAGATCGCCCAGGCATTCTGGAAACTGACGTTTTATCGGAAGACGCAGCGGTACGCCCAAAAAGTGCTTGAGTCTCAGAACGCCGATAAGCAAACGAGTGACAAGGCACGTCTTATTCTGGCACGGTTTGATCTGATCAACGGACAACCAGAGCAGGCTTCCGCACAACTCAAACAGATTCAGGATCACGAAAACAAGGAATACCAGAGCTTATCCGAGCGACTTGAGCTGGAGAAGATGCTGGCCGAACTGAAACCAGATCAGCAAGAGGCGGTTTTGAAACTGGCTTCAATTTACCAGTCAGAGGGAATTCCCGGCAAAGCGCTTACTCTCCTGAGCAAAGCCCATGAGTTGATGCCTGCTGATCAAGCGATTCTTCAACGCCTGGCAGAACTGCAGCTGTTTTATCAGCTGCTCCCCGAAGCGGAGGCCACTTATCTGAAACTGAAACAGTTTTCCCCTGCGGATGGCGATGTGGACGCGGCTTTGAAAAAGATCGCCGATTTGAAGCAGGTTCCGCAGTTCTGAATCGATCGCAGAAGCAGAACGCAAGTCAGAGAGACTGGCAGAAAAAAGAAGAGCCGCCGAGGAGAGTCGAACTCCTGACCTACGCATTACGAATGCGTTGCTCTGCCAACTGAGCTACGGCGGCGTTTTGTTCCCGGTGCTTATGCATCTTGATACATCAGGCGTCCATCAGGTTCGCCCGGCGGGAATCGATTCAGCAGTCAGGTGGAGAATATTTCTCACTGCTGCTCTGCGGTAGCATACCCCCTTTTTATGGCTTGTGAAAGGATTCTGCCCCGATTTCAGCGCTGAAAAATCGATTTCCCGCCTCTGTCTGACTGCTGAATCAAGGGTAAGAATTTCTGCTGCACTGACGAAAACAGGGGGGATGTCGCTTCTGACTGTTGTACGGGTTCCGGAGACTCTTCAGATCTACCGGCGTTTATGCTTGCTGAATTGACGATGGTTGACCACAATCGAAGAAGAAATACCTGCCCTGAAAATCCAACCGGAGATAGCCCATGCGAAAACTGGCCCCTGCCTGCCTGTGGATGATTTTATGCCTCGTTCTCTGTCCTGCCTTGTTCGCGCAGGAAGCCCCGCCACTCAAATTTGAAAAAGGGGTCACTGAAAAACATGTCATGATCCCCATGCGGGATGGCGTCAAGCTCTCCGCCTACCTCTATATTCCTCAGGGTAAAGGCCCCTGGCCGGTTTTGATGGAACAGCGCTACGCCAGCCTGAGAGGCAAGGGGTCGCGGCTCTCATTCGCGGAAATGGCCGGACATGATTATGTGGTCTGTGCAGTCAACTACCGGGGTTCCCAGCAATCTGAAGGCACCTGGGTCGGCTACCGGGACCTGCAATGGGGTGAAAAGCAGGATGGCTACGATGTCGTTGAATGGCTGGCTAAACAACCCTGGTCGACTGGCAAGATCGGTACGTTCGGCAGCTCCCAGGGGGGCTATGCACAGAACTATCTGGCAGTGACACAACCGCCCCATCTGGTCTGTCAGTTCATGATCGATACGGGGCTCAGTCTGTATCATGAGGGTTATTTCATTGGTGGTGCAGCAAAACCAAATCGATTCAAGGGTATGGATGCTGTCTGCCGCGTGGCTGCTCACAACCGGGCTCTGATGGAAGAATGGTTTTCGCATCCCGATTACGACGAATACTGGCAGGCAGAAGACTGTACCCTGCATTTTGATAAGATGAACGTCCCCTGCTTTACTGTAGGCAGCTGGTACGACTTTATGTGCGTCGGCTCGATCCAGAGCTACATTGGACGCCAGCATAAAGGGGGACCGAATTCCCGCGGTCATCAGAAACTGTATATCGGGCCCTGGTTGCACGGCCGGTTCAATAAGGTCAATAAAGTCGGCGACATGCTCTACCCGGAGAATGCGAACTTCGACATGATGGCCGAGATGATCCGCTGGTTCGATCACTACCTGAAGGGAAAGCGGAACGAGATCGAAATTGATCCCAATGTCCGTTACTACGTGATGGGAGCGGTCGGTGAGCCGGGGGCACCAGGTAATGTCTGGCGGTCGACCAACGACTGGCCGGTACCCGTCGAAGAAACTCCTTACTACCTGCACCAAGATGGCAAACTGTCGACCTCTCAGCCGACGTCAGCAGACTCGTTTACCCAGTTGATTGCAGATCCATTGAACCCGGAAAAAATTGAAGGCCGGGGCTTCCCCGGTGCCCGCGATGCCCGTGTTGTTGAAGAGCAGGAAAATGTACTGACCTTCACGACCGACACACTGACCGAAGCTGTCGAATGGACCGGAAATGTGAAGGCTGAGCTGCTGGTCTCATCCTCGGCCAAAGATACCGACTTCATTGTCCGCGTCAGCGATGTCTATCCGGACGGGCGTTCGATTCTGATCATTGATATGATCCGTCGCGCCCGCTACCGGGATGGTTTCGAACAACAGAAATTCATGGAACCGGGAGAGGTTTACAAGGTCGGCTTCAATGTGGGCTGGCTGAGTCAGATCTTCAACAAAGGGCATAAAATTCGGGTGACCGTCTGTTCGACAGGAGCCCCATTCTATGAGCCGAACCCCAATACGGGAGAGCCGATTACAATCGAGTTTCCCGAGAAAGTGGTCGTCGCCAAAAACAAAATTCATCACAGCAGCGGACAGGCATCTCGTATTCTGGCACCTGTGAAACCTTGAGTTGTTGTGGCCGTACGCGACCGTCTTCATCCGTTTTGAACCAACTCAGAATCAAAAATCAGTTCAGGATAAAAAGTGAGGTAATCATGCAACAGAATCGAATTAAGCGACGCAGCCTGCTGGCAGGTATTTTGGTAACTGTTGTTGCCCTGGGACTGGGCCAGCCCGTGACCGCAGCAGAGCAGCAGAGTCAGGAATACTATGAACTGCGAACCTACCGCATTGCGAATGAGCAGAATCAGCAGGTGGTCAGTGACTACCTGGAACAGGCCCTGTTGCCGGCGCTGAATCGCGCGGGGATCAAGAAGGTGGGCGTGTTCAAAGAAATCGATGCCAAAGATGACTATTCCCTCTACATGCTGATTCCCTTTCAATCCCTGAATCAGCTGGCCAGCCTGAATGATAAACTGGAGACTGACAAAGCCTATCACGCAGCAGCCGCATCCTACTTCGCTATTCCTAAAAAAGATGCCCCCTACAGTCGGATTGAAAGTCGCCTGATGAAAGCCTTTAAAGGGATGCCGAATCTGGAAACCCCGAAAGGAAAAGGCCCCAACCTATTCGAACTGCGGACCTACGAAAGTCACAATGCGAATCTGGCCCGGCTGAAAGTAGATATGTTCAACTCGGGCGAGATTGACATCATGCGAGACGTACTGCTCGCTCCGGTTTTCTACGGCGAGATGCTGATCGGCGATGATGTACCCAACCTGACCTATATGCTTTCCGCCCCAAACCGGGAGGCACATGACAAACACTGGGAAGGATTCCGCAAGCATCCCGAGTGGGACCGTATGAAAAAGATGGACAAATACAAGGGAACTGTATCCAAGATCACAAACTGGTATCTGGAACCACTGCCTTACTCCGAGATCCAGTAAGAGAGCATCTGACAGTGTCCGCTTGACTATCAGATCCCAACTGACAGCCATCGACAGAGGTAGGGGCATTTTCGAATTCAGTCAAAATGACACGTCGCATCTGGTCGTCCAGGCAGTCGTCGCTATAATCGATATAAGTTGTTTTATCATATGGTGATAGTATAAGTTTGAACCATGGACATCCTTGTCAATCTGGCGAAACCCGGTGGGTTGGGATCACCATTTTCAAATGGATACCGTAAATATCCTGAAACGAGGTTAGATTCTGGTTCAGATTCCGTCTATTCTAGTGCATGTGAGTTAGACGAGTGTTGTTAATCTGGTAAGAGAAGCCAGTCCATTAACACTCTCCAATCGACTTAGATAATCCCTCTTCTAACGTATTGGAATTTGCATGCCTGATAAGCAGGCCAATAACTGGTCGGCAGAGATTGAGGCGGTCTATTTGCGTGAAGGACGAGAACTTTGGGCTTTATTATATGCCCAGTGTTCCGATTCGGATCGCGCATATGACGCGCTGCAGGAGGCATTCGTGCGTTTACATAGCCAAGAAGTAGAGTCAATTCGAAATATCCGGGCCTGGGTTTTGACTGTTGCTCAAAACTGGTTGCGTGACTATGCACGAAGGCAGAATCATGCAGCTAAGCCCGCAGATTTTTTGGACAATATTGTGGGAAAACCTGCAGACCCGTCAGAGGATCTGCAGAGAAATGAGACTAACAGCCGAATCCGGCTAGCACTTCAACAACTTCGATCCGAGGACCGCGAGGTTCTCGTACTTCGTTATGCACTAGGATGGTCATCAAAACGAATGTCAATTGCTCTGAATACATCAACTTCAGCAATCGACATGAGGCTTTCTCGCGCCAGAAAGCGCCTTTGTGAAGAGTTGGAAAAAGTGGGGATTGATCATGAAACCGTATGACACTTCAGGAATGCTCGAGAATGAAGATGAGCTGGAGAGTGTTCTGCGCGAATATTTCCAGCAGGAAATGCCTCCTGAATTGCAGGAGTTATCTGAACTCACCGACGAGGAATTTGAAGCTCACTACCGAAAGTTGCGAGCAGAAGAAAACTCTGTCCCCGTGGCACAGGAACCTGCTTCTCGTCGTGGCTTTCAATTGGGATTGCTGGTATCTGCTCTCTCGATCTGCCTCATGGCGGGACTGGCCAGCCTCTTTATGCAGAGGACTCCCGATGAGTCAGGACTGACAAGTCAGCCGACTGCTGAACCGACCATACAACCCGAAATTGAAAAACCCATCGTCGCAACTATTCCAGAGATTGAGCCGGATACGCTGGCAGTTCTGGATCAGGGAGAGACTCCCCTGGAGATGACCCCTGAAGTAAATGACAACATCAAAGAATCGATTGATATCACACTTTATAATACGGAACTCGGTCCGGTAGAACAGCGAACTGAATTGTCCTGGACAAACATCACTGTTGAAAATCCGGAAACTGGTTCTCACGTCAAGATGTCAATGCCTGAGCTCACCATTGATTTTGTGCCTGTCAACAAAGCCGGTCTGTCACTGATTGGTGATGAAATTGAGAGCCACGAGCAGCAGTAACAACTGTTGCGATCAATGAGCTGATAAAGCGGAATAAGTAGGAATTTAACGGGCCACAAAAAGGATGTTCGCAGCCGGGCCGGAATTTTAGTATTTTCCGGCACGAGGAAGGTCTTTTTTGAAACAAATCCAAGGCATTACAATGAAACAGTTTCGATGGTTCTTTTTGAGCGGGCTGATTACGTCTCTGATTGCCATTCAGACATCCGTAGCTGATGAGACTCCCCTGCAGGCACCAAAACCAGGGCAACCTCAATCTCTGCAGCAAAACCCTACCCTGAACCCAGCGCCGTCTACGTCAACAGACGCCGCTGGTCCGCAGGGAAAGTTCCGGGTTACTACGCGATCAACCGGCGAGACCGAAATGCGGAACTTCGTGGGTGTCGTCACGGAACCGATCCCAGCTTACCTGGAAGCCCAACTGCACGACATGCTGACAGCAGGACAGGGAATCGGTATCAAGATGGTTGTGCCAGATTCTCCTGCCCAGCAGGCAGGTCTCAAACCATTTGATGTTCTAACGAGCTACAACGGCAAAGCCATCACCTCATCTGATATTCTAAGGAAGTTTGTCCTCGATTCAGACAAAGGTGAGACCATCCAGCTGGAAATCATCCGCGCGTCCAGAAAACAGACGGTTGAACTGACCCTGACTCAGAAACTGTTTCGATACTACAAGTTTCAGGTCACCCCTCTCGGTCAGAAACCGCAAATGGCGGACAGCAACCAGAACAAAAAAACCCCAAAACCAGATACCGGCAAAGATGCACCCATTGCAGCCCGTTCCACGGAAACGGATCCACTCGGAAGAAAAGAGCCACTGAATTTCAGCACTCCAACCACAATCAGCACCCACAACCTTTGTCTGCTGTTTGTAGGTAAAGCCAAAGGGGATTATTCTGTCGAAGTCAATTACCAGGATGAGACCGAGACTCTGCAGTCTTATCAATTCACTGGCAATCCCCGGGAAATCACAGAGCAGATTGTCGACCTGCCTGAAAACGTGCAGTTAATCATCAATGAACGCCTGAAAGAGCTGAAGCTGGCACTGCAGGGCAAAGCCAGTTTTCGGTTGCAGATCAAACCACATATGCAGGGGAAGGATCGCTTTACCCGCGTACTTTTGAGCCGGGCGACAAAAGAGAAGTCGGTTCGCATGGTTGAACTGGACCATCCGCTGGGAAACAGACCGAGCCTGAATGTCAATCAGATTCTGGGAAATCAGGTCTTCACGAATGAACTGGAACAACTGACACCAGCGATCCAGGAACAGATTCGCACCATGCTGCATCGCATCCGGATTCCCACCATCCGGGTCCATGCAGACAGCCCGATCTAAGCTGATTAGAAACAACAGGAACAAACAATTCAGGCAGCTGATTCCATAGGGAACCGGCTGCCTGTTTTTGATTGTTTGTAGTCGCAGTTGATCTTATAGAAAACCGCGACGTCGCTGGCTGCTGTACCGCTGCAGCGAATCTTCGATGATCGGAAACGCTTCCGAGGCTGCCTGAAATTCTTCGACCTCAACCGTCTTGCCTTCCAGCATTTTGTAATCCTGGAAGAATCGTCTGAGCATGGCCAGACGATGTGGTGGTAGTTCAGAAGCATCAGTATAGGGATTGTATTCCGGATCATTCACGGCGACCGCCAGAATTTTATGGTCTGGTTTGCCGCTGTCGATCATGGTCATCACCCCGATAGCCCGGGCATCCAGAATTGTCAGGGGGTCTACCGGTTCCTGACAGAGTACCAGAACGTCCAAAGGGTCGTCGTCTTCAGCCAGAGTCTGGGGAATGAACCCATAGTTGGCGGGATAATGGACTGCTGAGTAGAGCATCCGGTCCAGCCTGAGCAGGCCCGTGCCTTTGTCTAACTCATATTTCACTTTGGAAAAAGTAGGAATTTCAATAACGGCCGTGAAATCGCGAGGCAGGTTTTGCCCCGGAGTCACATCGTGCCAACAGTGGGTCACTGCTATTCTCCTGAATGATGGCTGAATAGTATCAAGAATCAGCTGAAGTTGCGCAACATCAACTAATTCACTTTAAAGAGTTCCACTTTGAAATGAAGAGTGGCATTACCGGGAATCACTGGTGGAGCACCAGCGGCACCATAACCCAGTTCCGGCGGAATGACCAGTTCGACCTCTCCCCCTTCACCGATGAGCTGAAGACCTTCGGTCCAACCAGAAATCACACCGTTCAGAGGGAATGAAATTGTCTCTCCCCGTTTGTAGGAGCTGTCAAATTCGGTACCATCTTCCAGAGTGCCCCGATAATGAACGGTCACCTGATCCTGAGGACCGGGCCTGGTGTCATTTCCCTCACGCACGATACGATACTTGAGTCCGGAGGCGGTTGTTGAATATCCGGGGTTTGCTTCGTCTGCCACGGCTACTTCCATTTCTGTTTGCTGATTGTCTGCTGGACTGACTTGCGCTGAGGCTGCCGGGGGATCAACCTGTTCTCCCTGGCGAACATAGTTACTACAGCCAGTGGCTGTCAGGCAGATCAGACTGCATCCCAATAAAAATCGTGTTTTTTTCATAGGTTGATTACCTTTGTATCAGGCAAATAATAATACTGCGGGCCTATTCACAGAATTGCCTCTGAGCGATAACATAACGGATAGGACTATCGGTTGCACCACCAAGCTGTCCTAGTTTAGTGGACTTCAGAAAAGATTATGGGATTCTGATGTCTGCCGGCAATCCGGGCACTGATTCTGAAGTTGCAGGAGATATCGATCCTGCGTCCGCGCTCTCATTCGTTTCTGGCAGGTCATTCCCCGAAAAAGACCACCATTTCAGTACGAAAACCTTGGAAGATGATTGACCAGATAGAGATTCGCCCTGCTAAACATGAGGATATCACCCCGCTCTCCGAATTCATTGTCCCTTTCGTAGAGCAAGGCAAGATTCTGCCACGGACCTCAGAAGAACTGGATGAACTGGTTGAAACCGGATTTGTGGCGATCGAAGCAGGTACTGAGATAGTTGGATTTGCTTCCCTGGAAATCTACTCTCGTAAACTGGCAGAAATCCGCAGTCTGGTAGTCGCAGATCACCGTCAGGGAATTGGAGTAGGGAAAAAGCTGGTCTCCGCATGTGTTGATCGCGCACGACAGCGGAATATCCTGGAAGTCATGGCAGTGACGTCTTCAGACGTATTCTTCCGAAGCTGCGGGTTTGATTTCACATTGCCTGGTGAGAAAAAAGCGCTGTTCATCCAGCCGCATCCGACAGAATAAACCTCCAATCAGCGTTTCCCGTTTTTCACGACTGATGCTTTGACAATGTAATCCAGTCGAGGGAATTCGCGTTTCAGGTAGGCATTACCTTCAAGCTGAAGTCGTGCCTGCGAGGGACCGCGTCCTCGAGGCGCAGCCTCACCGTAGCCGTTATACAGGGTATCCACAACGCGCATACCTTCCGGGGAAATATAACCAAAGGGTGCGAACCCCATCTGATCCAGCCGCCGGTTATCCTGAAAATTGATGAAGAGCTGAGTGGTTCTGGAATTGGGCGCTCCCGTTTTCGCGAAAGTCACATAGCCCCGCAAATTGGATTTGGCAACTGGATCATCCTGAATTGTCTGATCCCGCCACTTGGCCTGTGTATCAGGATCGCCGTTGATACCCACCTGGGCCATAAAGCCTTCAATGACCCTGAAGAAAGCACACTGGTTGTAAAAGCCTGAGTTTACCAGCTCATAGAAACGGTCTGCTCCGTGGGGACTCCACCTGCGTTGCACATCGATGTAAAATGTCCCTTTGGTGGTCTCCATCTTCACCTGATAGGTTGCTGGTGCCTCCGCCAGGCAACTCGAAGCGCCCAGCATTACCGTAGCTGCCATTATCCAGACCAATGTGAATAAGATTTTCATCGCAACATCCCTCTTGCTTGTCTCTGTGAAATTGCAGGGTCTCTCACGCCTCATTGAAGCGTTCAGTCTAATCAATTTACCGCAGATTTCACAAGAGGGTTTCGAAAGGCAGCTTCCAACACAACTACTGGAGTTGAACTGCGATTAATAGAAAAAAGCCGCCGCGAATCAGGGGGGGAGAATTCGCGACGGCCAGAGCCCGGGGCTGCTGACGATCAGCCCCTCTGCAGATCCCGCGATCTGCAATTTCCAGGAATCGCCCGATTTCTCAGGCGATTCCTATTTCCTTTTAATATCCGAGGAGAGCTTCCTCTTCTTCTTCCTGAATGATGATTCGTGGTGTGACCATCATCATCAGGCTTTCGGTTTCACGACCAACCCCGGTGTTCTTGAACAGTCGGCTGACATACGGCAGCTTGTTCAGGATCGGGACACCAGCCATGCTGCGTCCTTCGCGGAGTCGTTTGACGCCACCCAGGAGAACAGTACCACCATCGGGCACACTCACAGTTGTGGTGACAGTCACCTGTTCCACCACAGGCTGCTGAATGGTTGTGGTTCCCAGACCACCGCCACCATTCTGGCCCTGCTGGCCTTGCTGGCCCTGTTGGCCCTGTTGACCTGTCTGGCCGCCAGCACCACCACCGCCACCGATACCACCGATACCACCCAGGCCGGCACCAACCCCGTTTCCGAAGTTACCACCACCCTGTTGACCGAGTTGACCACCCTGCTGGCCTTGTTGCCCCTGCTGACCCTGCTGGCCACCAGTGGTTCCACCCTGGAAGGAGAAGGTAAAGACGTCGGTCACGTTGGTGAAGTTCGGGTTCACTGAGAGTCGCACATAACGGCGGTCTGCGGAGATCACAGCTGACACAGTCAGTGAGACCCCTTCAGGAATGTTCGCGATGATCGGCGTGAATCCGACTGAGAAGTTACCCACGGTGGGCACCAGGCTGATCACGAAGGGTCGCGATACGTTACTGGTCACAAAGGCGACCTGACCGTTAAACAGTGTTACTTTCGGAGCGAACATCAGGTTCGATCGTTCATCTGCCTGAGCGGCGTTGATGAAGAAGAAGGCTTCGATGTCACTCAGAATTGCCAGACCCACGTTCACACCAGCGTTCGCATTGAAGCTGCCGAACTCAGGTACACCGATTTCGAATGATCCCTGACGGAACTGCACATCCAGGTCTGGAGTGAAGGATTCCGGAGAGTCCATACCGACAATCGTACCTTTCTTGGGCCAGTTGTCGAAGTTAAGCAGGGTTCGTGAAGGTGGGTTACTGAAGGGAGCAACACCCTGGCCACCAGTCTGACCACTCGTCGTAGTCTGTCCCTGCTGACCACCCTGGCCGCCCTGGTTATTATTGTTACCACCGCCGCCACCGCCGTTCTGGTTTCCACCCAGCAGGTCGACCTGACCGAAGGCAGGAACCGGGTTGCCGTTGTTGTCAACGGTTGGACCGCCGACGGTATCAGCTACGTTGAAGTCAAAGTCGACACCAATTCGCTCGAAGAAGCGATCGGAGACGGTTACAAAGCGGACTTCAATGGTGACCTGCAGGTCCTGCAGACGTCGCAGCTGTTCCAGCAGGTTGGCGATTTCATCATGTACCTTCTGTGTCTGACGAATCACCAGACTCAGAGTCGTTTCAAACGGACGCACGCTGCCTGCCCCACCGATTTCTTCCCAGGAATCGGGCTCGACAGTGGAGACAATCAGTTCGGTCAGTGAATCGAAGTCAATGTTGGATCCACCACCGGCAACCTTGGCAGTCGGAGCATTACCGGACCAGGGATTGGCACCGGGAACACCACCAATCAGCGGATCAGCAACCTGGAAGTTACCGGGAGTCGACTGGTTACCGCCGATACCGGATCCAAAGCTGACTGCACCCATCTGACTGTAAGGGTTGCTGGCCATGCTGCCGTTTGCAGCGAAGTTAGGAATGGGAACCACCAGGTCAGCCACAGGGTAGGTCATTGTTTTCAATGTACCCTGCTGACGAATACGGCTGGTGATCTTCAATACTTCGTTATCAATTGTGTAAGACAGGTTCAGCGGTTCCAGGAGCAGGTTCAGGGCACTCCGCAGTTTGATGCCGTTCACGTTGATCGTGACGGGTGCGTCGGTGGTAACCCCTTCCTCTTCCAGTCCCAGGCTGTCCAGGAAGATGTTAATCCCGGTCAGTGCCTGAATCTTGTTCATCACATTCGACAGCGGCTCGCCTTCGAATGCGAGGTTCACCGGACGATCCAGGCTCTCCTCGATCTGAATTTCGCGTTCCGTTTTCTGGTTGTGATTCTTAGCGTGATATTTTTCACGACGTTTGGTTAATTCAGCCCACTCTTTGGCATCCTTTCCAAACTTGATATCGGGTGTGTAGGCATCAGCCAGTGCTTCTTCTACATCGTTCAGCTGATTCCAGACATTCTGTTCTTTACGATCACGCATGGAGTTGTTGGATTCTTCGCGACGCAGGAAGCGAGATTTCCATTCCATGGTGACGGTAACAGGGTTCTGCGGATCCAGATCTTTGGCCTGTTTAGCAACCACTTCTGCTTCCGCATAGCGTCGCTGATCGATCAGTTCGTTGAACTTCTCTACCAGGTCGGCCAGTTCCTGTTCGACACGAATCTTATTTTTGATACGTCGGTTGATATACTCTTCAACCTCTTCGTTCTTCTTCTTCAGTTCTTCCAGTGGAGCAACCTGCTTGCGGAAAGAGTCGATTGAAGTACGAGTACGCTGCAGCGAGCCGATCAGTGCCTGAGTCGATTTCTGATTCAGGCTGGAGTTTTCGACTTTAGCCATAGCCTGGTCGATAATTCCCAGAGCTTCGGTCGGAGCAGATTCCCGCATTCTTTCAGCTTTGAAGATGGCATTCAGAACTTCTGAACGAAGTCGGCTGAATTCGATCGCCTGTTTCTGTTCAACCAGATCAATGTTGCTGGGCTGATCAGAGGCGGCTCCCGGTACATCGGTTGAGGTCTGGCTGGCAACCTGACGAATCTTGTCAGTTCGTGAAGGAGCCAGTTCTCGGACTGCATCCTGCAACTGCTGTGCACGATGAGTGTCAAGTTTTTCACCAGACTGGTAAGCAGCCAGGAATGCCTGATAAGCGGCACCACGGTCGCCTTCGGACAGTCGCTGCATACCAAGGTTATAGAGTTCCAGAGCAGAGGCACCGGGATGAATCACAGCGATCTCGCTGGCGACATTCTTCTTGGGGGAAACCTGAGCTGTTTGAGTGCTCATGCTGGTTTCCAGATCACGCAGAATGGTCTGAGGACTATCCTCACCCGGTTTGAACTCGGCCCCCACTCTCAGAGCTTCCTGAGCGTTCATGCGGGCAGAGTCAAATCGACCGGCTTTCAGATCTGTACGAGCCTGAGCCACCAGTTTCTGAGAAAACTGTTTTTTACGTTCCTGTTCTGCAGCGTACATTTCTTCCTGTGAGAGTCCGCCAGGCTGTCCAGCCATTTTACGGATGTCTGCCAGGACCTGCTCGGGACGATCTTCGAACAGGCTGTAAGCTGTATCAATTTCCTGTGCCGCTTCCGCCTTCTGACGAGCATCCTGCACCCGACCTTTGGACAGGTCTTCGCGTGCGGAAGAGAGCAGACGACGAGCGTATTCACCATTCGCTTTTCCGTCAGCACTGGTGTTACCAGGATTGAGACGGGTATCGGAAGCAGTTCCGACACGACGGATAAAGTCTTCCGGAGATTCGGTATCAGGTGTGAACTTCAGATCCAGGGTCTGAGCGAGTTTCTGAGCAGATGACGCCAGCATCAGTGCTTCATCTTTATCTCCCTGCTGCAGAGCCAGTTTAGCCTGTTCCATCAGACGGTTCACCCGAGGACGAACAGCGTCCTGATTCTGTTGCAGACCTTTCATACCAGAGATGGTCGCTGCCTCATCGGAAATCCGATCGATGGCTGCCAGTACCAGTTCCGGACGGTCATCAAACAGGTCATAAGAAACTTTCATCTGCTCAACCTGAGCCACTTTCTGGCGTGCGCCAGCGAAGTCCCGTTTCTTGATATCCAGACGAGCCTGTCTCAGCAGTTCATTAGCCTGAGCTTTCGAGTCACCCTGTCCTGCGTTGGCAGCAGCCATCTGAGCACGGTTGACTTCGGTAGAAGCCAGCTGTCCTGCAGACTGAGCACGCTTGATCTCATCCAGGATGAGTTCCGGACGTTCATCAAACAGACGATAGGCAACATCCAGTTGGCTGGCCTGCTGGGCCAGTTCGCGAGCGGAATTCAGATTACCTGAGTTAAGTTCGGCCCGAGCCTGTTTGAGCAGTCGAGTTGCCTGATCTTTGCTGGAGGAACCAGAGTCAGACTGAGCGACCTGCATCGAAGGTTTAGACTGACCTGCGAAGATTTTCGCACCCGTCTTACGTTCGATTTCAGCCAGGATATGTTGAGGGCGTTCTTCAAACAGTTTATAAGCAACATCATAATCTTTAGCCTGCAGGGCAAGAGTGCGGGCATCATCATAGTTTCCGGATTTCAAAGCTGAGCGTGCCTGTTTCAGCAATACAACAGCCTGTTCCTTCTCGGACAGTTTGCGAGTCTGTGTTCCATCGAACGGGTTGGCCCCCGGGTTACCGAAGGGATTGCTTTCAGCAGCTTCTTCTACTGCAGCCACCTGCATCACACCAGAACCGGTTTCGGTAAAACCGCCGGCCTGCTGGATTGGTGAGCCTTTCTGCAGTCGCTGCTCCGCGCGAGCGATATCAGCCAGAACCTGTTCAGGACGTGGATCGAACGGACCGTACTCCAGTTTCAGAGCCGCTGCCTGGCCGGCTTTACGTCGGGCCTTGGCAAACTCGTTTAACTTGAGGTCTTCACGAGCGGACTGTAGTAACTGGCGGGCCAGCTGCTTCTTTTCTTCCAGGGATTTCCCTTGGGCATTTGAATAGCCTGTGGAAAATTCGGAATCAGGAGCAGGAGACTGTGCCCGGACTACCTGTTTGCGTTGAGGAGCGGCAGCTCGTGAACGGGCCCTTCCCAGGTACTCGTTCATTTTGCGAAACTCTGCCTGAGACAAACGTCCGGGAGAGACAGAAGCTTTTTCCAGAGCTTCTACCGCCTCGGAGAATTGTCCCCGCTCATAGTATTGAGTCCCCAGACTCAGATAGTAACGAGCTGAGCGTTGTTGACGCCCAGAAACCGACTGACCGTTACTCTCGACATCAGCAGCGACCTTCCTGGTCGTGTTGCCAAGATTGGCCAGCCACATCGACGCTGCAATCAACGTCGTACAGGCCAGTACTCCAAATGCCTTGCCCAATGTAGGTCCCTCCTTCAAGCCAGAACACCAACTTTGATTATGATTGTTTTGAGGAGTCATCATGACTTCCAACTCGCTATCTAATATGGGTAGGATTTTAGTCCGAAATACGAATTTCGTACCATACGAATTTCGTACATCAATTCTGGGATTTTATTAACAGAAATACGTTTTGTTATGAAAGGTGTGCCCGGAGGCAATCTGAAAACAAACGACTGTAGTTGAGATGAATCGTGATTTGATTTTTTGAGAGTAGAGAGAAGTGTGTGCGGTTAATAATCGATTTCCGCAGATCAGGTCAATATGTTTATGACAATATTTGCAAAAAAGTTTGTACGGTTTTCAAAAAAGTTTTTGAGTCTGTATTTCATGACTTTTGTCTTCATCAGAAGTTCATATTTCATTTTGAATCCGATGTTGCATTTGCAGGTTTTACATCGTCTTCGCGTTCAATTTCAAACTTCGATTCGATAATGGCTTTGGCATACAGTTTATCCAGAATGTCTTTGGTCGCTTTCATTCGAGATTCTGTAATCATGGTCTGTTCCAGTTTTCCCTGAACATCAGCAAAGGGAACATGCCCTGCTTCTTTACGACCATTGACCTTTACGATTTGAAAAGAGCTTTCTGTTTCGAATACCTGGCTGACTTCACCCACTGGCAGTGAAAACAGCGCTTCTTCAATTTCTGCCTCTGCCAGGCTGCCCCGTCGGGTCCAGCCCCAGGATCCGTTCTTATCGGAACGAGTTCCATCAGAGTATTGTTTTGCGATCTCTCCAAAGTCGGCACCGGACTGCAGTTTGTGAATGACTTCATCCAGTACAGCGATGGCTTTGTCCTTGCCGCCGTGCTTGGAGTAAGTAATCCGGATCCGTTGCCACTGCACTTTGGCGGGGACTTCGTAGTCTTTGATACGGGATCGATACCGGGCCAGAACTTCTTCCCGGCTGAATTGATCTTTCGCTTTGGCTTTGACAGCCATGAACTGCACAGCGGACTGCTGCTTCATGAACAGGTCTTTTTCAAAAATCAGACTGCGGCCTTGAGAATTGAGCTTTTCTTCCAGCTCCTGTGGAGAGTTAACTCCCATCTGCTTCTGCATTTCAGGAACCCGCTGATCGTTAAATGCTGTTTCCAGGTGCTGATTCAGCTGATCGAGTTGCTCTTTCTTGAGCGTGCTTTTCATTTCGTGCAGCAGAAGTAGCCGTTCGACATGGCCTTTCAAGTCACGCTTGACGAGTGCCTGTCGTAGCTTTTTGTAATCTTCCGGGTCCATCCGCTGTTCGGCCTGCAGTAACTGGAATTCGTAGACGCCCAGAATATCCGATACGAACAGGGGCAATCCATTGACGATAGCCACAACCGTACTGTCGCGAAGTTCTTCTACATCTTCCCCAGCCGGGCTGACAGAGATTTCCTCGGAGGTAGTCGACGCGGTGACGATCGGTGTTTCGAAAGGGTTGTCGGATTCTGAAAAATCACCTTCGATCAGTTCATTTCGTTCCTGTTTGTGCCGGGCAACTGCAGTCTCTTCGAGTTTCTGCTGCTTGAGAGCGGATTCCAGGCGCGGCGGTGGTGGTCCCAGCACGGGGTTATCTACTTTGGGAGTAGTTTCACACCCGAATAAGCCAGGCAATGCCAGTATCAGAAAATAGATTTGCGCGTGGCGCATCAAGAGCATCCTGCAGTTGATGAACGAACTAATTAATTGGGAATTTGAGAGACAACGTAGTTTCAGATGTTGTCAGCAGCCCGGTTTACATGGGAAATGTAAGGAAGGGAGATTGGACTTCGACACCATCTCAATCATCCCTCTGTGACTGGAATTGAGCTTCTCGATTGCCCAATCCTGAAGCCATTCAGGACGACGAGGCGAGATTATATGCCGGATCGAAACTTTGTTGCAATACCGATTTGAGCTCTAGCATTATAGACTCAACGGCATCTGCCTGTGCTGGCAGCGGGATGTAGGCAGATTTATGATCCACGATTCTCACCGGGATGCGTTTCTTATTACTTTTCGCCAGAGCGAGGATATGATTTTTATCGCGATACCCCAGAACGGCGAAGTGATCTTCCAGATGTATGCTGTCGATCTGCCAGCGCTGACACAAAATCTGTATTTCTTTCAACGCAACAAAAGTGTGTGCTGGTTCGGGGATAGCTCCAAATCGATCCTGCATTTCCTCTTCCAGAGCAGCCAGCTCTTCCAGACTTCGAACCGCAGAAAGTTTGCGGTAAAACTCAATTTTAATTCGCCCGGGAGGGATGTAATCGGAGGGCAGATATGCGGTCACCGGCAGATCAATGGCGACGTGATGATGCTCGCGGAGGGGCTCATTTTTGAGTTTTTTACAGGCTTTTTCCAGAAGCTGGCAATAAAGTTCGTAACCGACGGCGGCAATATGTCCGCTCTGCTCCGTTCCCAGGATATTACCTGCCCCTCGAATCTCGAGGTCCCGCATGGCAATTTTAAACCCTGCTCCCAACTCGCTGTATTCTTCAATCGCCTTTAATCGCTTGGCTGCGATGGGCGTCAGAATCTGACCATCACGCAGCAGCAGGTAGCAGTAAGCCCGATGGTGCGAGCGACCGACGCGTCCCCGCAACTGATGCAGGTCAGACAGGCCATAGTTTCCTGCATCATGGATAAAGATGGTGTTGGCATTGGGAATGTCCAATCCACTTTCCACAATCGTGGTGCAGACAAAAATGTCGACTCGGCCAGACACGAAATCGAGCATGGCTGCTTCCAGCTCTGATTCTTTCATCTGACCATGGCCGATTCCGATACTCGCTTCCGGAACAATCTGCTGAAGCCGATCCGCGTATTTCTGCAAATCGTGAACCCGGTTATGTACGAAATAAACCTGTCCGTTACGGTTCAATTCCCGTACGATCGCATGCCGGAGAAGCTCTTCATCGAAGCGGGAAATACGGGTTTCAATGGGGACCCGATCCCGTGGTGCTGTGGTCAGATTGGAGATATCCCGAATCCCCAACAACGACATATGCAGGGTCCGCGGAACAGGTGTTGCGCTCAAAGTCAAAACGTCAATCTGCAATCGCAGATGCTTGAGCATCTCTTTTGCTTCCACACCGAACCGCTGCTCTTCATCGATGATCAGCAACCCTAAATCTTTGAACTTGATATCTTTCTGAATCAAGCGATGCGTGCCGATCACCAGGTCGACACTGCCACTGGCCATCCCTTCCAGAATTGCCCGCTGCTCTGCTTTGGTCTTGAACCGCGAGAGCCCCGCGACTGTAATCGGATAATCCGCCATGCGCTCACTGAAGGTGCGCGTATGCTGTTCAGCAAGCACCGTTGTGGGAACCAGCATCGCCACCTGTCGGCCGGCATCAATGGCTTTAAAAGCGGCACGAATGGCGACTTCTGTTTTCCCATAGCCGACGTCCCCACAAATCAGGCGGTCCATGGGTTGAGGACGTTCCATGTCGTGTCGCACATCGCTGATCGCATGTAACTGATCACTGGTTTCGTTGTAGGGAAATGACGCTTCAAACTCTTTCTGCCAGTGACTGTCTGGTGGATAAGCAATGCCCGGCTGCGCCGACCGCATTGCCTGCAGCCGGAGCATGTCGCTGGCCATATCTCGCACAGCCTGGGCTGCTTTTTCTTTTTTGCTGGCCCAGCCGCGCGTTCCCAGTTTGGAGAGTTGGGGAACATGTTTTCCACCGCCGATATATTTCTGTACGAGATGGACCAGTGAAACAGGCACATACATCTGGACTTTTTCACGAAATTCCAGTGAGAGATGCTCTTCGCGGCAACCATCTTTCTCCAGCAGTTCCAGTCCTTTGAAGCGGGCAATACCGTGCGTCAAATGCACGACAAAATCGCCTACATTCAGATCCAGAAAGCTGTCGATGGCCCGGCTTTCCACCTTGCGTTTGCGGGGTTTATGGCGAATGTCGGCGCGACCAAACAGCTCATGGTCGCTCAGTACGACGAGGTGTTCGGGAACGATTCGAAATCCCAGCGCCAGATTACCAATGCTGGTTGTGACTCTTTCCGAGATATCCAGATCCGACTCATTCAGCAATTCCCGTAGTCGGTCCTGTTCTCCCTGGTTATGACAGCAAACCACAATGCGGTCCTGTGGACCGGTAATCGAAGCCAGTTCTTCGATCATTTCCGATTTGGCACGTGTGAAGCGTTCAATCGATTCAATCTGCAAATGACAGGAGATCTCCATCGATTCTGCAGAAATCGGGGCGATCGTGACAGTCGGAAAGTCGGTACAACGGGACATGGTTGCCGGGACGCTGAACAGACCACGGGGATTGTCCAGTCGATCCAGGTACCGTTTTCCCTCTTCGATCAACTCGGGGAGTTCGATCAGCACGATACAGGTATCTTGAGGAAGATTATCCAGCAGGCTCTCGGACGCTGTTTCCGCCGAGTCCCGTGCTTCCGTACGTCGTGAGACTGTCTGCCCGCTGTCCGGCGCAATCAGGGTGAGATCGATCTGCTGACAGGTCTCAACGGTCCGCTGTGTCTCGACATCAAACTGTCGGATTGAGTCGATCTCGTCGCCAAACAGTTCAATACGGATCGGTAGTTGAGCGTCGGGAGAATAAATATCCAGGATCCCGCCATGCATACTGAATTCGCCGGGCAGTTCGATCGCCGTGGTGCGCTCGAAGCCCCGCTCCATGAGCCAGCTCATGAACGACTCGGTCTCGATTTCGTCTCCCACACGGAGGGTCCGCGTGGCAGCTTCACGTGCTTTACGACCAGGAACCGGCTGTAACAGGGCGGGAAAGGAGGTAACAAAGACCTGCTGCCGATCTTCAGTAGCAGACTCCAGTTGCAGTAACTGACTGAGAACCCTCAGGCGGGCCCCAAAAACGGCATCAGCCACATCATGTTCGTCGGGGAGTGTCTCCCAGGCAGGAAAGATATCCGGCACCTCTCCCAGAAAACTGGCCAGATCTCCTGTGAATTCATCTATTTCCGCGAGTCGGGGCAACACGACCAGCAACGGTGATTTTAATGAAGTGGCGACCGCTGCGGTGGTCAGCGCGCACGATCCCCCCCAGGCTCCGTCAATTGTCCCGCTCTGGCCGGCCTTGAGAGCCTGCATGACAGCAGAAAATCCATCACTGCGTGCCAGTATCGGGACCAGATCCTGCATCGACTGAATCGGACTGTCGACTGGTTTGATCATATTCGCAGTTATTTTAGCAGGCCGGAGCAGATTGTCACGTGCGGCCCCTGAAAAACACGCTCAGCACTCGATTTCCGTCTTCAGCCGCGTGACTTCAAACTCTGTCAGAGTTAGGATAGAATCACCCGCCAGACCAGCCCGGTCGTGATCAAATCAATAGACAATTCGGGGGCTGTCGTCTTGATTCGATTCTGGATGAAGGAATTACCGTGTCAGAAAGCTTAGATGTTAACGTCGCCCTGGGCCCCCGCAGTTATCATATTTCGGTGGTCAGCCATCAGTTTGACCGGTTTGCAGAGACACTGGAAACCTGGATGAGCCAGAGTCCAGCCTATCATACTGCGATTCAGGAAGGGCATAAGACGGCATTTATTGTCACGGATCGGAACCTCTCGAAACTCCATACTCCCCATATCGAAAAAAGTCTGACTGCCCAAGGCTGGAAATGGGAAACCGCGATCATCGAACCGGGTGAAAAATCAAAGTCACTGCCCGTGATTTCTGAACTGTACGACCGTCTGGTGGCAATGAAAGCTGATCGCCAGACCGTGCTGATTGCTGTCGGGGGAGGCGTCACTGGAGATGCCGGTGGGTTTGTCGCAGCGACTTACGTCCGAGGTCTGCCGTTCGTGCAGGTGCCGACGTCTTTGCTGGCTCATGTCGACAGTTCTGTAGGTGGCAAAGTGGGCGTCAATCATTCGCAGGCCAAAAACCTGATTGGTGCCTTCTACCAGCCTGTGGGAGTCTTTATCGATACGTCTACGCTCGAAACGCTGCCGGAACGCGATTATCGCAGTGGACTGGCTGAGGTGGTCAAGTATGGTGTCATCCTGGATGCCAAATTCTTTCACTACCTGGAAGAGAATGTCACCGGTCTGAATGAACGCGATCCGGAAGTACTGAGAAATATCATCGCCCGCAGCTGCGAACTCAAGGCCGAGGTCGTAGAGCAGGATGAGCATGAACGTACAGGCTTGAGAGCCATTCTGAACTACGGGCACACGTTTGCCCACGCCTTCGAAGCATTATGCGGCTATGGTGAGCTCATGCATGGCGAGGCAGTGGCAATCGGCATGATCTACGCCAGCACCCTTGCGGAAAAACTGGATCTGATTTCGAAGCATGATACGGAACGTCAGATTCACCTGCTCTCTGCTCTGGGATTGCCCGTGCAACTCCCTGAGGGAGTTTCCCTGAGTGCTGATGACATCATTGATCGAATGAAACTCGATAAAAAAACGGTCGGTGGAAAACTGCGATTCGTATTGCCCACCTGCCTGGGGCGCGTGGAAGTCTTTAAAGAAATCCAGGAAGCACTTGTGCGCGAAGTCCTCGCCGAACTGGAGCACTCTGCTACAGCGACAGATGATTTTCAGATTTAATCGAGAGAAGCTTCTGTCGGAGAGAATCCACCTGCAGTGATTTACCTCACAGTGTAAAACACGGCTCTTTTCTATCCGTTTGTGAACTGATGTTTTTCGACATATATATCCGATTTATCAGTCAGCAACCTGCATAGCCGACAAAATCATCACAGAAACGCTCAGTGTTTCTACGCATTTCGAATAATCCACGCTGATCCTGAAAATCAAGAACTAGGTTTGAAATTAGACCAGTTTATTTTTCATTTCAACCGGTTCTCGGGCTTTTTACCTCATCAGTGATCTTCTGCAGGGGCATTTGAAGCCCCCATCCCGGTAAGGATCTCTCCAAAATGACGAATTCAAGTTCAGCTGAGACTACAGGTACCTGGCGTTTGATCCAACCAGAACAGGTTCTGGACATGGCAGTCAACGATGTTGAATTCCTGACCGAACTGATTGATCTGTTTGTGGCCCTGGCCCCGGAACAGATGCAGGACATCCGTCAGGCGATTGACAGTAATGATGCAGGTCTGCTCGCGGAAGTCGCCCACGCCTACAAGGGAACTGTCGGAAACTACACTCAAACCGGTCCTTATCCACTGCTGCAGTCACTGGAAAATGACGGCAAGTCGGCAGACCTCCAGGCGAGCCAGAGCAAGTTTCAAACAATGGAACAAGAGATCAATGCCCTACTGACCGAATTAGAGACCTTAAAAACTGAGGTCAATCAGTCCCTGTAATAGAATTTCAGTTGAGACCAAACCCACCTAGAAGGGTGTACCGCCATGAAAGTTTTAGTCGTTGACGACGTTGGATACACGTGTCACTTCCATACCCGTTTGATTGAACAGTTCGGATACTCAGTCTGTTCAGCCACATCGGGGTTCGAAGCCTTAAAAATGCTGAAAACGGATAACGATATTAATATCGTGATTACAGATCTGATGATGCGCGGCATGGACGGTGTCGATCTTTATATGGAGGCCCAGCATCTGGAACGGTTCACCGATGAAGGCCCCCTCGATCCTCCACAGTTCATCCTGATGACGGCACTCCGTATGGAAAAGAATTCGCAGGATAAAGATGTCATGCGTCTTAAGCTGGCTGACGAACTGGGGATTTCCAAAATCATGTTTAAGCCACTTGATCAGGAAGAACTCAAACAGTCTTTACACGAAATGGCAATGGGCGTGCCCCAGATTTCGTCGTCAGATAAAGCAATCGACCTGTATACTCCCACCCAGAGCGTCAAAGATGTGGTACAGGGCATTATCAACTCCCGTAATTCCGGAGCTGCTGAGCAGTTTATGGAATGCCTGAACGAAGAAGTCTCTTCGTTACAAGACTTTCTGTCCAAACTGCAAACCGTTGAATCATAAAGACTTACTAATCGACACCCCACACAACACATCAAAAGTTATCGATTTGTGTCAGGAGGGATTTGACTGCATTCGTATTGGACCTATAGTTCCAAGAGAGTGAAGGCGTATACAAACACTTTTCATCAAACTGACTGAAATTCAGAACTTAATGAATGTCCCCTCAGTCGTAAGATTTTCTCAAGTGAGTGTAAGTGATGAGTCTGATAAGCCTGGAACAATATAGTGAAAAACAGAACCGTGCCATCAATCGCGTTCTGGACACCCTGGATCGCCTTGACGCGCGAACCAGCGCTCATTATTCAGAAAAGCGGGCGCACGAACGCAAGAATTTCCGCGGGTTGGTCTGGTTGTCGATTCCGGATGGCACTCAGGAATTCGAACAGGCAATGACTAAAGTCTGGTCCCGTTCGATCTCCCAGTCGGGACTCTCGTTTATCTACCCGATGCGCATCTATGAGACCCAGGTTCGCGTTGGAGTTCCCGTGGGCACTGATCAGGTAACCTGGTTCCGAGCTGAAATCGTTCGCCAGAAGGAAGTCGAAGAAGAGCACTTTTGGGAATACGGCGTCCGCTTCCTGGGAAAAGTCATTGCCTGAGTGCATTCCCGTCATGCCTGGCGCTGTTGAATTCGCGTTCTCTACCGGTATGATAATCGTCTGAGCCCGAGAGCCCCCAGATATCGCTCTCGTCTACTGAGAACAGCATGAGGACAGGCCGGTAATGGACGACCTGAATGTGATCATTCACGATAATTACACCCGTATTCAAAACCGCATCGCTGCGGCTTGTCTACGCGCACAGCGCGATCCTAAGTCCGTCAGGCTGGTAGCTGTTACCAAGTACGCCCGGTTAGAGTGGGTTCAGGCACTGGTGGAACTGGGATGCCGGGATCTGGGTGAAAGCCGCACTCCCCAGTTGGAAGAGCGGGCCAGCCTCCTCTCACCCGAACTACGCTGGCACTTCATAGGCCCTTTACAGCGGAATAAGGTCAGACGTACGATTCCACACTGCAGCCTGATTCATTCGGTTGATTCGCTGAAATTGCTGCAGTCCATTGATCGGATCGCTGGTGAATCAGAGTTAAAGTCAGAAGTTCTGATCGAAGTCAATCTCGCAGGCGAAGCAAGCAAAAAAGGATTTTCCCGGGAATCTTTGACTGCAGAATGGGAGTCTCTCTGTCAGATCTCGCATGTAAAGATTGCAGGACTGATGACGATGGCTCCGCATGTCGAAGACCCGGAACGGGCTCGTCCGGTCTTTCGTGAGTTACGCGAACTCCGCGACAAGTTGCAGCAATATTCACCGGAGCATGTCTCGCTCCAGGAACTTTCGATGGGCATGAGTGGCGATTTTGAAACGGGCATCGAAGAAGGTGCAACCCTGGTACGAGTTGGCAGTGCCCTGTATGAGGGGCTGGAGTCCTCTGATTAAAGAATGAGTGTTCATCGTGACATCATCCCTGAACCTGGAATCTGACGGCTCCTCAGTACTGCTGCCGGTACGGGCACAACCGAAAGCCAGCCGGAATCAGATCGAGGGGGTGCACGATGGTCGACTTAAAGTCAGCGTCACCCAGGCCCCGGAAAAAGGAAAAGCGAATAAAGCTCTGCTCAAAGTGTTACAGAATGGACTCCAACTGAAACGATCTCAGATTGAGCTCATCAAAGGGGACACCGCCGGGTTGAAGGTCTTTCGTGTCTCTGACCTGACTCCCGCAGAGCTTCAGCACAGGATTGATACCGCTTTGGGAATCTCCGACTGAGACTGGAACTCTTTATTGTTCACCCTGCCCCGTCTGAAAGAATTCTCTCCGCTCAGTCGGAATTGGAAACCATTGATTGCAGCCAATGGAACCGGCACATATAATCAGCAGAAGCTTACGTGTCTTACCTGAATATCTGCGTCCCGCTTGCCCGAACCACCCACACCCGGAAAGCCGGGAGTGACCCAGACTAATTTCCCCCCTTTGTCTTTAAGATCACACAAAAGGATTAATTGACTATGAGCTTCTCGATGCCCATTCGTCTGTTCCTGGGAGCTTTACTCGTTGGTGGACTGACCATGTCTGCCCATGCTCTGGAACCGACCAAACTCTCTGACTCCTGGGAGCAGTGGCGCGGTCCGAATCGCCAGAACCATTCGTCGGACACCGGTCTCCTGCAGGACTGGAATGCCACGCCCCCCAAACTCATCTGGACAGCGACAGGTCTGGGAAAAGGGTATGCCGGAGTTTCCATTAAGGACAACCGCCTGTTTACCACAGGAAATCTGCCCGAGGGTCAAGCCGTCATCGCCGTTAATATTGATGACGGCAAAATTCTCTGGAAAACCAATCTGCTCGAGCTGAATCCGGAACACGGTTATCCGGGAGCCCGTTGTACTCCTGCCATTGATGGCGACCGTCTGTATGCCATCACCTCCAATGGAGCCATTTCCTGCCTGAGCGTCGCTGACGGCGAAGTCATCTGGACGAAAAACTTCGAGGACGAATGGGATGGTAAAATGATGTCTAAATGGGGGTTCTCTGAATCCCCCCTGGTCGACGGGGACTGGGTCCTCTGCACACCGGGCGGAAAAGACGCCATGATGGTTGCCCTGGACAAAACGACGGGGCGGGAAATCTGGCGAACTTCTGTTTCCGATCTGGGCGACAAAGGAAAGGATGGAGCCGGCTACTCTTCCATCGTGATCTCCAACGCTGGTGGCGTCAAGCAGTATGTACAGCTCACCGGTCGCGGTGTGATTGGCGTACGTGCCAGCGACGGCAAACTGCTCTGGAACTACAATCCGGTTGCCAACGGTGTCGCCAACATTCCGACCCCCATCGTTTCCGGCGATTATGTATTCTGTTCCACCGGTTATGGTACAGGCAGTGCCCTGCTCAAGCTCTCCAAAGAGGGAGATGGTATCAAAGCGGAAGAAGTTTACTTCCTGGATCCCAAGACTATGCAGAATCACCATGGTGGTATGGTCCTCTACAAGGATCATATTTATTGTGGCCACGGTCACAACAATGGCTTCCCCCTCTGCCTCGACCTGAAAACCGGCAAAGTTGCCTGGGGTGGCAAAATCCGGGGTGAAGGTTCCGGATCCGCTGCAGTGGTCTTCGCAGATGGCAATTTGATCTATCGCTACCAGAGTGGCGAAGTCGCTCTGATTGAAGCCAATCCCAAAGAATATGTTCTCAAAGGAAGCTTCAAGGCAGATCAGGTGCTGGGCAAAGCCTGGGCACACCCGGTCGTCTGTGGCGGCAAACTCTACCTGCGGGATCAGGATGTGCTGATGTGCTATGACCTGAGAAAACAGAACTGAGTTCGTCAGTCAACTAAAAAAGAAAAGCTCTGCCAGATCAGACTGGCAGAGCTTTTTGCATATCAAGACAGGTCATCAAGATCATCGCCCGAAAACCAGCTTCGAAGTGACAGCGGTCAACCTGAACTGTTTTTGAACTTACTCAGATCGATTTTACCGTTACCTTCGACGGGCAGCTTCCCGTTGGGACAATAACGTGAACGAGCCACGCTGGAAGCAATATTGTAAGTGTAGACGGCATCCTGACGAATCAGGAAAATCACGGTCCCTTTCGGCTGAGCACCGATTTTATCGAGCATCTCCACGAACGGCAGGCTTTTGCGGAGGTCGTCGCGACGGACATGTAGATCCTTGGAGGGACCGTCCAGGACAACAATTCCGTTTTTCGTACATTCGATAAAGGTCGGGTTCAGATCAACGCCACTTCCACCCGGCTGAATCCTGACTTCGGCAGCGACCGGGTTTTCCCGTTTATCCAGTTCCTTCTTGAGCTTATCAATTTCTTCCTGGAGCTTCCTGGGATCGTCCTTAATTTCTTCGATCCGCTTTTCCAGACGATTGGCTTCGGCCAGCAGCTTTACTTTCTCTTCCGGCTTGATGTCAGAAGGCAGTTTCTGTTTTTCCTGTTTGAGCTTCTTCAACTCTTCCAGTGCCAGCATCAACTGGCGATTCAGTTTCGATAAATCTGCGACCTCAGTCTCGACCTCTTCCAGCTCCGACTCTTTCTCTTTGATCTCCTTAATGTTCTCTTCGTATTCTTCTACGCGTTTCCAGGAGTCATCCTGCTGATCCATCTGGCTGAGCGCCATGGCGGTAATCATCAGCGTCAGCACACCAATCACGCAGGCAAGAATACTCAGAAACGGGAAGAGAGAGACCGTTTCTTCATCACTTTTCTTTCGTCTCGCCACGTTATCTTACTTTCTTTGAATTCCCAAACAGTCCCCAGCGCTTGCGGGGGGCTTCTACCTGCTGAATCAGAACCTGTTTCTCTCCCAGGTTGGTCAGCACGGTATTCAGTCCATTCAGTCCCTGCTGAACACCATTGAAAGACTGGGTCAGCACACCGGCGGCTTCGGCCATCTCGGTTGCTTCACCATTCATCTGCTCCAGATGTGAGGTGTGAGCAGCCTGCAGCTCGGTCATCTTCCCTTCAACCGTTTCCAGTTGCTTGACAACTTCCTGAACCTGCGAAAGCTGCTCTTCCTGCTGTGCACGGATTTTTTCGTCGATCTTGTCCCAGGATTTCATCACCGATTGAGACAGCGTTTCACCAATGCCCTCCAGCTTTTCTATCCATGTCTTCAACTCGGCATGGTGATTGGCCATCGCTTTATCGATGGTTCGCTGAATGAGGCGACGATGATCTTTCTCGTCTCCTCCGCCGCCACCATGCTCGCTTTCCTTGAGTCGCTTCAGCAGGTTTTCATTACAGTATTCATCAACCCAGTTCAACAGGTCTTCTTCCGATTTCTGCATGGAACTGCTGGGGAACATCACCAGCATACTCATCACAAGTGCGACCAGCGTCGTATCGAACGCAGTCGACAAACCACCGGTCACACTTCCCAGTGACTCTTTCAGAGCGGAAATATCCTGGGCTTTATCCATACCGCCTGAGAACCCCCCCACCGCGGCACTAATCCCGATCACGGTTCCGATGAACCCGAGAATCGGAATGGCCCAGATGAAGACTTTGAGAATCGTATAACTGGAATCAACGGCGGTCGCATCGATTTCCGATTGTGACTGCAGTCGGTTGGAAACTTCGGAACTGCTTTTCAGAACCCGGAAATGCTCGAGACCTCGCAGAACCCGGTTCACCAGAAAGCTTTCCCGCGGATCAACGGGGAGATTTCTCACGTGATCGATAAATTTAGGGACAGTTTTCTCAGAGATGTCTTCCGAAATGTCCGTGGGCAGTGTGTCAAACAGCATTGATTCCTTCTGTTTGACCAGCTTGAAGTATTTCAGAACGAGGATGGTGCCGGACCAGCTCATCAGAAAGACAAGAGCATAAGGCACCATGCCGCGGTCCAGGAAGAGTTCCCCAAAGTAGTAATTCCGAATGGGAAACATCAGTGCGAGATAGGCGATGGAGATACCAACGGCAATCAGACCACTCTTGGAAAGACTGACTTCAGTCCCGTCAGCCCAGCCGCTGGATACGTGTTTTTTGGTTTCCCGACTACTGGTTGTCGATTTGCTCGCTGAGGAACTGCTGACATCAACCGACGTATCGATGATGGGCGTTTCAGGCTTTTTGACTGTCATCGTATGATGGCAATAAGGACAGCGGACTTTCTTACCAACGTTCTCATCGCGGACTTTGAGTTTTTTGGAACACTTTTCACAAGGAAACTGGAAATACATTACTCGGGAACCCTAAGGACTTATAAACTTACGTACACAGCGCCTTTCCAGAGAAATTCGCTTCACTTACATTTCGATTAGTTTATCCAAGTTGACGCAGACACTAAAGTCAACAGCGGACTGGATTCATATCCGAGGCTGAATCCACTATAAATGGGGACTAATCCCGCTCAAATCCCGTATCATCGACTCCATTTGCTAAAGAATCGTATAAATTTCTTGCTCCATCTTGCTTCTCGAGTTCTAAAACCGTCAGAATTCACGAGATAAGAACTTTTCGCTATAATAAAATGAGTTCAGTCGGGAAGTGGCGAGCCGCTTCTAATGCTGACACACCAGCAGAGCGAAATCCTAGAGATAGAAAACTGGAAGATGTCTACTGATTCAGTTCAACCAAAGAGCGGCTACTGGGCAGGTTTTGATCTGGGGGGCACGAAGATGCTCGCCAAGATCTTTGATGCACAATATAAAACCCTGGGAAAGAAACGCCGAAAAACCAAGGGACACGCAGGGGTGGAACTCGGTCTTGAGCGGATGGCTCAGACAATTCACCAGGCCCTGGAAGAAGCGGGACTCACACCCGCCGAACTGGCGGGGATCGGCGTGGGTTGTCCAGGACCGCTGGACCTCGAACAGGGCATCATCTTCGAGGCCCCCAATCTCGGCTGGTACAATGCCCCGGTTAAACAGGTGCTGGAGAAAGAGTTCGGTTGCCCTGTGATCCTCTGTAATGACGTGGATGCGGGTGTCTATGGCGAATACCGATTCGGCGCCGCCCGGGGGGCGAGTTCGACGCTGGGCATCTTTCCGGGGACGGGGATCGGCGGAGGAGCCGTCTATCGGGGACAGTTGATTCAGGGCAGTAAGAGTTCCTGTATGGAAATCGGGCATATCAAAGTCCTTCCGGGAGGTCCCGAGTGCGGGTGTGGACAGTATGGCTGTCTGGAAGCGCTGGCCAGTCGACTGGCGATCTCCGCCGCTGCAGCTCAGGCAGCTTACCGGGGTGACGCTCCCAAGCTCCGCTCGCTGGCAGGTACTGACCTGTCTGATATCCGCAGCGGTATTCTGGCTTCCTCGATCAAAGGGGGCGATGAAAGTGTACGAAAAATTATTCTGCGGGCTGCCGAGTACATCGGAATTGCAGCAGGTAACATGGTCCACACCCTTTCCCCGGAAGTCATCGTACTGGGAGGGGGACTGGTGGAAGCGATGCCCGACCTGTTCGTCGAAGCGGTCTCGGAAGCCACGCGGCACAATGTCATGCCGACATTCAAAGATTCATTTAAAGTCGTCGCCGCCCAGCTGGGAGATGATTCCAGCGTCATGGGTGTAGCCGCCTGGGCTCAGAAGGTCATTCAGGAACAGTCATCCTCGAGAATTAAAACACAGGTATGAACACAAAAGATTCCCCTCCAGCTGAGGCGAGTGGTGGATCCAGCCGACTGGAGTCCATGCCCAATCGTTTAATTGCTGTGATCGATATCGGCACCGGCGCCATCCGTATGGCGATTGCCGAGATCAAGGAAGACGGTACGGTCTATGCTCTGGAGCGTCTCTCTCAGGCGGTCACGCTGGGGAAGGATACTTTTCAGACGAGGAACATTCAGAAGTCGACGATGGAAGAATGCGTTCGTATTCTTAAAAGCTATCGCCGCCGTCTGGATGAATATCAGATCACCCGTGACGACCAGATTCGCGTGGTCGCTACCAGTGCGGTCCGGGAAGCAGACAACCGCCTGGCGTTCACCGACCGGATTTTCATCGCCACGGGGTTTGAAGTCTCACCGCTGGATGAAGCAGAGGTCAACCGAATCACGTATCAGGGGATCCGCCCCTACCTGACAGCGAAACCTAATCTGGATGAAGCTCAGACGATCGTCACCGAAATCGGTGGGGGAACAACAGAACTGCTGCTGGTCCAGGAAGGGAACGTGCTGTTCTCCAGTAACTACCGGTTGGGAGCACTCCGTCTGCGGGAGATGCTCAAAGGATACAGGGTGCCTCTTTCCAAAGAGCGAACGATCATGGAGAACCAGATCGAACGCGTGATTCAGCAGATCACCCACGAAGTCCCCGGAGACAAATCGATCAAACTGGTGGTGCTGGGAGGCGACGTCCGTTTTGCACTGGCACAACTGCGTCCCGACGATCAGATTCCCGATCCTGGTAATTCGCCTGACGAACTGGATCGCCTCAAAGTCTCGGAGTTAAGCAAGTTCACCGACCGGATTCTTCAGCAGAGCGAGGATGAGCTGGCACAGACTTACCACCTCTCCTTTACCGATGCAGAGACTCTGGGGCCAGCGTTGCTGGCCTATACCAAGCTGGCCGAGGCTTACCAGCAGAAACACATCTACGTCACCAAAGCGAACTTCCGCGATGGTCTGCTGAAAGAAATGGCTGACCAGAACAACTGGACTGACGAGTTCAATCAGCAGGTAATCCGCTCCTCAATCGACTTTGGGAAACGATTCGACTTCGACGAGGCCCATGCCCGGCATGTCGCGTTTCTGGCCGACACCCTGTTTCAGTCATTACACAACGAACATAAGCTGGACGCCAAAAACCGACTGCTGCTTTATACCGCTTCGCTGCTCCACGAGATCGGCATCTACGTCAACCAGCGCGGCTACCACAAACATTCCATGTACCTGATCAGCAACGGGAACCTGTTTGGTCTCGGTCAGGTCGATCTACTGCTGGTAGCGCTGATCGCCCGCTATCACCGGAGAGCTTCTCCCAAAGCGACTCACCAGGGATATTCCACTTTAGATCGTTTCAGCCGCATCGCGATCGCCAAGATGGCGGCCATCCTTCGCGTTGCCGACGCTCTGGATTATTCCTACTCCCAACGCGTACAGGAAATTGAATGTGAAATTACTCAGGGACAGTTAATTATTTCCATTCCCCATGTGGAAGACGTTTCCCTGGAACAGATCGCGCTCGTGGAAAAAGGACCATTATTCGAAGAAGTCTTCGGAATGAAAGTCCATTTGAGAAAAAAACAATAAGGAACATTCGGCAGCGGACTCGATATCACTGCCGATTGAGTCATCATCCATATCCAACAGGACATCAGTTTGCCCATGGCTTCGAATACTGCGAATTACCTGAACCGTGAATTAAGCTGGCTGGAATTCAATCAACGCGTTCTGGATGAAGCTCACGATCCGAGTATTCCCTTACTGGAACGTTTGAAATTTCTGGCCATCACCAGTTCCAATCTGGATGAGTTCTTTATGGTCCGCGTGGGTGGTTTGCACCTGCTGCAGGCCAGTGGTAATACGAGTACAGATCCCTCCGGAATGACCGCCAGAGAAACACTGGAAGCCATCAGTCTGCGCGCTCATCAGATGATGGTGGATCAGTATCAGTGTCTGTTGAAAGAGATTGAACCACCGCTGGCGGAGGCCGGCTTTCAACGCGTCAATCCCCTCGATCTTTCAGACTCACAACGGAGAATCGTGGAACACGTCTTTCGGGATGAGATCTATCCGGTCCTGACACCAATGGCCGTGACGCCGAATATGGATTTTCCTTACCTGGTCAACCACACCCTCAACATTGTGGTAAGACTGAGCCCCGATGAAAAAAGCAAAAAGCCCCGGGACCGGTTTGCCATCATCCCCTTCGGTCGCACTGATTTTCGTTTCATCACGCTCCCTTCGGAAGGCGGATACCAGTATCTGCCGATGGAAGAGGCCGTCTGTCTGTTTATCGAACATTTTTTCCGGGGTGAAGAGGTTCTGGAATGCATTCCTTTTCGCGTGACGAAAAACGCCGATGTCAGTCTGCAGGATGAGTTCGCTTCAGACCTGCTGCACCAGATGGAGGACATGCTCGATCAGCGAAAGCAGGGTGACTGTATTCGCCTGGAAATTGCCGAATCGGTTTCCGTCGAAACCCTGGAATTTCTGGAACGTGGTCTGGGGGTACTGGATGAAAACGTCTATCGCATTCCCGGCCCCCTGGATCTGACTGCGTTCATGCGACTGACCGATATTTCCGGCTTTGACAGCCAGAAGGATGCCAACTGGCCTCCTCAACCTTCTCCAGAAGTGAATCCGCGAATCAGTATGTTTGAAAACATTACCCGTCAGGACATTCTGCTCTGCCATCCTTACGAGAGCTTTGAGCCTGTGGTCCGGCTGGTAGAAGAAGCAGCCGTCGATCCCGATGTGCTCGCCATCAAACAGATTCTGTATCGTACGAGTAAACACAGCCCGATTGTGGCAGCCCTGATTCGCGCTGCCGAGCAGGGCAAGCATGTCACCGCGATCGTGGAACTCAAGGCCCGCTTTGACGAAGCCCGCAATATCGAATGGGCTAAAAACCTTGAGCATGCAGGGGTGCAGGTGATTTATGGAGTGAAAGGACTCAAGACACACGCCAAGATCTGCTGCATCATTCGTCGCGAGCCTCACGGGATTCAACGCTACATGCATTTTGGAACCGGTAACTATAACGATGCTACCGCCAAGATCTACAGCGACATCAGTTACTTCACATCTGACGAAGTGCTCGCCTCCGATGCGATCAACTTCTTCAATTCGATCACCGGATATTCGATTCCCCAGAAATATCAGAAGCTGGAAGCGGCTCCGATCAGTCTACGCGACAAACTGCTGGATATGATCCACCACGAAACGGAGCGAAAGAAACAGGGACAGAAAGCGCGGATCGTGGCCAAAATTAATTCTCTGGTCGATCCGGATATTATTGATGCCCTGTACGAGGCTTCTGAAGCCGGCGTGAAAGTCAAATTGAATATTCGCGGTATCTGCTGCCTGCGCCCGGGAGTTGCCAAGCTCAGTAAAAATATCGAAGTCGTGAGTATCATCGATCGTTTCCTGGAACATGCCCGGATTCTGTATTTTTATCATGGAGGCGATGAGCGGGTATTCATCTCCAGTGCAGACTGGATGCCGCGCAATCTTGATCGCCGGGTGGAACTGCTGGTTCCCATTGAAGAAGAAAACTGCCGGAACAAACTGATCAAAATTCTGAACTGTTATTTTGAAGACAACGCCAAGGCCCGGGTACTGAATGCTGACGGTGTCTATGAGCGGATCACGCCCAATAAGGAAAAGAATCTGGTGCGTTGTCAGGAAGTGCTGTACGACGAAGCCGTCACAGCCATCCGCCAGGCAGAGGTGGCCAGTCGGACCGTGTTCGAACCTCATATGGCACCGGAAGAACAAAAATAATAATTCCGAACCCCGCCTGCTGAATGAGTGTCAGTACACAGGAAAACAGTATTTTCGACGAGGGTCTGCAAATCAGATTCTACCCCCGATTGAATTACTGTCGAGATACAAAATCCTTATCTCATTCAAGCTGAATAAGTTAGGTTTTGAGGTAATTCCTGTTCTTGAGAAATTCCGCGTGAGGACAAGAAATCGGTATTGCCAGATCTCGGGTATTTGCAAAAATACCATTGTAGACTGTGTCGCACCCACGCAGTGCGACAGGACTGAAGCCTGTATTCTAATTGGAGCTACAGACCGATGATGAAACAGGGAGTTTTACAAAGAATAGGAGGTGATTGAGTGGACAGTTATTGTTGTAGCCAGAAAGGTGGTTGTTCTTAGCGACTACTGGCGGGTTGTCATCGGCAACCACCACTCGTGAGGATCACCTCGATCCAAACGAAATTGAACCGGAGGCTGATCTGCGGCAACGCGGATCAGCCTCTATTTTTTTGCCTGTTGAATTCATTTCATAGTGCGCACTAAAAAACAGCACTGAAGCCGGGCTCCAGTGCTGTTGATCGATTCAATAAACTGTATTTGTCGTAGATTAGACTTCGTTGGGTACGACAAACGGTTTGCGATACTGACGGGTCAGATACTTGTCTGCTTCCGGATCGTTTACAAACTGTTCGGTCTTCGGATCGAAGTTTAACTGCCGTCCCAGACGGTAAGCGATGTTACCGAGGTGAGCAATTCCGGAGCTCGTATGAGCGGTTTCAACCGGACCATTCAGCGTTTCGGCTTTCCGGGAACGAACGGCGTCCAGGAAATTGGTGAAGTGAGCTACAACAGGATCGTCGCCGCTGTTCTTCGGACCGGGTTCCCGTTTCTGGCCGAGATAGGTTTCATAGGATTTATAACCTTTGATGACCATGTAGCCTTCTGAACCGTAGAAGATATTACCAACGGTGGCACCATCTTCCGTGTTCGTGCACCAGGGACGAACTTCGAACTGAATCATTTTGTTCTCTTCCGGATAGAAGTAGTTCGTTGTCAGTAGTTCCGGAGTGACTTTATCATCGTCCCAGAGGAACTTGCCCCCCATGGCAGTGATCTGAGAAGGCAGTTTCACGTCCAGCCCCCAGAGACACATGTCGGTTTCGTGCACTCCCTGGTTGCCGACATCGCCGTTACCGTAATCCCAGGTCCAGTGCCAGTTGTAGTGCACGTAACGACGTGAGAAATCGGTTTCCTGAGCAGGTCCCTGCCAGAGATTCCAGTCGAGGTAGGAAGGTGCCTTTTCATTCGGCTTTTTACCGATCGAAGGACGCCAGCGGAAGACCAGGCCACGCGCCATGTAGACATCTCCGATCGTTCCTTTGCGGAGATGTTCGACGGCTTCCTGAATCGCAGGCTGGCTGCGTAACTGAACGCCGTGCTGGACGATGCGTTTATATTTGTCAGCCGCTTCAATCATCTTGCGACCTTCGAACAGGTTATGCGAACCCGGTTTTTCGACATAAACGTCTTTACCAGCCTGACAGGCCCAGATGGTGGCCAGCGAGTGCCAGTGGTTGGGGGTCGCTACAGTCACGACATCGATGTCATCGCGATCAAAGACCTTTCGCATATCGGTCTCTGTTTCCACCTTGCGACCGTATTTCTTTTCGAATTCGGCAGCCCGTTTCGCAAGAACCTGTTCATCAGGGTCGCAGAGCAGAACAACATCAGCTCCTTCGACATCGCCGACGGCTTTGATGTGTGTACGTCCGCGACCGTTGACTCCCAATACGGCGACTCGGATTTTTCCATTCACATCGGCACGGGCGGTATTGCTCAGCAGCGAAGTTGCTGCCACTGCACCGGCGCTGGTTTGCAGAAAACTGCGACGTGTGACTTCACTCATTTGTATTCCCTTATCTGTTTGATGAAACGCATTTGAGACAGATTCAGATCCGCTTCAGAAGTAAAATTGTTCAACCTATAATCCTAAGCCCCCCCTCTGGCAAAGTCCAGACAGAGTCCCGCTTTGGCGGGCAATCACCTCCCAGAATTTTCGGAAAAAAGTGGGGATTATTCTGCGGTCTGATGTTGTCCCAAAGCAACATTTCCTTAGCAGTAGAAAATCGCTGATTTCAGGCACATTATGACAGGTCCGTTAAACAGACAGAGTGAATGTTGCATTAGGGCTTCAAACCTGAATGGAAATGAACAGTTAATGTGGCATTTCCTGGTGATTCGGAAGCTGTAACGAGAACCGAAAACAGGCTTACGCTGAGAAATATGTGATATAGTTTTTGCGGACACATCATGCAAAACACTTTAAATCACAACCTGTTCGAGTTCAAAAAACACCGCAAGCGGCCTGCTGGCTGGCTGCCAGGTTGTGATTTGCGATTGAACACTCCCTCCCACCAGAGTCGAGTGTTTTTTCATGGAGTTTCCCCCTGTTTTTCGCAGAGTGCGAGCGAGTAGAAAGAATTCACTGCGAAAGGAATGACAGTTTCAGTTTTTTAAAAGTGGATGAAACGGAAAAAACGAATTCACCCCTGATCGAGAATTGCGCCTATGAAAGTATTAGTTGTTGATGATGTTGGATATACCTGTTATGTGCATACCAGGTTACTTGAAGAGCTGGGCTATGAAGTCATCTGTGCCTCTTCCGGTTTTGAAGCCCTTTCCATCCTGGAACAGGACAGCGAGATCAAAATCGTGTTCTCGGAACTGGTAATGCGTGAGCTGGACGGTCTGGATCTGTTCCTCAAGGTACAGAAACAGGAGCGTTATAACGACGATGGCCAACTCGAAGCCCCCATGTATTTCCTGATGACGTCGATCCAGCCCGGTAACCAGACTCAGAATCGGCAACAGGAACGACTGGAACTGGCCAAGAAACTGGGGATCACCGGCGTCATTTACAAAACCCGTGACCGGGAAGAACTCAAGCAGGCGTTCGCCCATAATCTGAAAAGTGCCCTGGGTGAGCTGTCGGAAGCAACGCCGGTCGACATTTACACTCCCGCGCAAAACCTGTGTGAAGCAGTCAAAGATATTATTGAAACCAAAAACCTCGAGGCAGCTGAGGAACTGTTTGACCTGATCATTGCCCAGTCCGAATACCTTGAGTTTTTCATTAACAGTTCCAGCAAACGCGCGGAACTGGCATAACCTCCCGCCCGCTTAAAAAACGTCCTGCCTAAACTACTCGATCAGGCGCACTCTGATCAACCAGGCCCGGCCAGAACACTGTTTCTGGTCGGGCTCCTTCTTTTTCTATACCGCCCTTATTCATAGCGACCACAGCCCTGCTCAGGTATGATCAGATACGACATTCAAACGGATGTGGTTCTGTTATTTCAACGATTCCTTCGAAGGGAGTATCTCGGACATGGCTGATCAGAAAACACTACTCGCCATCGGAGCCCACTTTGATGACTGCGCTTACGGCGTCCCCGGGATCATGCTGCAGGCGGTTGCCAAGAACTACCGTGTGGTACAGCTGATTCTGATCGGCGACTACAGTAACTGGCCCCCGACCAAGGGACGGGAAGCGGAGTTTAAAGAGGGAGTCGTCCGCATTGCCCGGGACTACGGCATTGAAACCCGTTATCTGGATTTTGCCTCACATCGGTATGACACCAATCAGGCAACCAAAGAAAAAGTGGCTGCTGCGGTACTCGACATCAAACCGGACATCGCATTGCAGCTCTGGGAATTCGATCATCACCACGACCACACAGTGGCCTCCCAGTTGAGTAAAATCGCCTTGAATCATGGAGGACGGGTTCTGAACGAAGATCGGTTCAGAGGACCGCGCAAGATTTATCACTACGATAACGGTCCGGGCCATACCATCGGGTTTGAACCCGATACATTCGTGGATGTGACGGATTACTGGGAGAAATCCCAGGAATGGCTGGGACGTTATATGGCATTACAACGCAACGTCGAGTACGATCCCGCACAATCCAACGGAGCCCTGCAGGGAAAAGAGAACCTGGCCCGCTACCGCGGTCAGACCTGTCGTGTCAAGTTTGCCGAAGCGCTCTGGGCGCCGCGCAAACAACCCGTGGAAATTCTCTAACCGTCGCTTTTCAATAATCGTATTTACTCGAATCTGAATACATCCTGCTTGATAGTGAGAACCATATAATGAGCCTGGCAGAACACATTACCGCAGCCCTGCAACTTCCGACCACAGTCGTCAACATGTACCTGGATGATCTGACCGACGCGGAACTACTGGTGAGACCCGCAGAGAACATGAACCACATCGCCTGGCAATTGGGGCACCTGATCCAGAGTGAGCATATGCATGTATCTGAAGTCGCCCCCGATGCGATGCCTGCGCTGCCTGAAGGATTTACGGAACGACACACCAGAGAAACCGCTGCCAGTGATGAGCCGGGAGACTTCCTGAGTAAAGCCGAATATCTCCAGCTGATGCACGAGCAGCGCGAAGCCAGTTCAAAGCTGCTGGCGACACTGAGTGATGAGCAACTATCGCAACCAGCGCCGGAAAAAGTGAACTACCTGGGACCAACGGTCGGTTGTATTTTTGCAGGAGAAGCGACGCACTGGATGATGCACGCCGGCCAGTGGGCGGTTATACGTCGCCAGTTGGGGAAAGCGCCACTGTTTTAATCGGCCTTCTCCACCACCGGTTCCTTGAAGGGTTCTGGTTGGATCCAGCGGACGTACTGACGGGGTCCCTGCGGTAATTTGATCTGCTGGCCGGGGGGAGTATTTACCGTCATACCGTAAAGGTATCCGTTCATGTCGCCTACCAGCGCGGTATGCAGAATTCGATTCTGCGGATTAAGGTGCGTGATCAGAGTCAACCGGCCGTTGAGGGCAGACGCGATCTGTAAATCTCCCGAGTGAGTTTCCTGGAACTTCAACTCGCGGGCAAACCGATCGCGCATGCGGCCCGTCGCGCGGTAAGTACCTCCCGTCGGGCCGATGACCTTCTTGCCCTGGAAGAGTACGTTGCGGTCATCATAACAGATCACAATCAGGCAGCGTTTCTCGTCTCCCTGCAGCCAGTTCAGAAACTTCTGACCATGCTGATCCACCACACTGAATGAATAGTTCGCATCCAGAAACAGAAACCGATCGACCTGTTCAGAAATCTGGTCTGCGCCATTGAGAAATCCCCACATAAAGCTGCCGCCTCCACTGTGACAGGCCAGCGTGAGTCGTGGTGTCTTCACCGGAATCTCAGACAGAATGCTGCGAATGATGTTCTGAATCAGCGCAGGATTATCCGGGTGACGGGCCCGCCAGCGTGGCCAGCTGAGGCCTTCCGCTTCCAGGCAGACCAGGATCAGATTCTCCCGGGGATTCCAGGCCTGCCACTGGCGGTGCTGAGCGGCAATCTGCTGGATCTCAAAATGCCAGTCACGTCCTTCCTGTTTTTGACACCCCAGAGTCTGTTCGATCGTATTTCCATTGGGAGTCGCGAAGAACACAACGCGAGTCGGCTTCTCGACTGCAATGCGACGGGGCAGCGGAGCGACGATGATGGCACGCACTTCGGGCTTTAGATGCTGATACGAGATCTGCTCTTCAAACCAGGGGCTGGCAGTAAAGTTCTTCCAGACTGGTTCTCCCGCTCCCAGTTCAGAGTGACACGTTAAAACAAAGAGAGTCAACAGACAACAGATTCGGGAGTACATCACTTCTCCACTGAAATGACTTTAAGAGTGCATCCAGCTCAGAACTACGGGAGGGTAGGAATCTGAACCCGTAAATCCTAAGATACACAAATTCGACGGCAGGCCCTACTACGTTCTGCCAAATTTTAAGTACAGAGAGAAATATACGGCACCATAGAGGAAACGCGAAGCTCGATGAATCAGATCGCACTGGAAGAAATCTTTGATCACCTGGGAGAAGCCCATCTGGAGCAGTTGATCGCTGCCTTTTATCGTCGAGTGAAAACGGACGACATTCTGAACCCTATGTACCCGCAGGATGATCTGGCTGGCGCAGAATATCGCCTGAAAGAATTTCTGGTATATCGTCTCGGTGGCCCCCAGCGTTATTTAAAGGAGCGGGGACATCCTGCTCTCCGTATGCGTCACGCACCGTTTGCGATCAACCAGAGTGCCCGAGATCGCTGGATGGAGCTGATGACTGCCGCCATGACTGAGACAGAAGTTCCCGTGGAAATTCGCCAGACTCTGGAAATGTTTTTCGACCAGATGGCAACCTTTCTGATCAACCGGGCCGGTTAAACAAGTAAAGTATGGTTCATGAAAAAGGAATTCCCATGGAACTGGATGCACGCCTGCAGGCAGACTGCCACCCCATCTGTGAGCTGACGGAATCGCGACTGCTATTGATGAACAATGCGCTGGTCGACTGGTTCATTCTGGTTCCCCACTGCGAGGAAATTGAGCTGACGCAACTCTCCTTCGTACAGCAGACCGCAATTCTGAACGAGGTGAATCTGGTTGCCCGTTACCTGCAACAACACTGTGAACCGGATAAATTGAATATCGCCACGCTGGGCAATGTGGTCAGTCAGTTGCATATTCATGTGATTGGGCGGAAACATACTGATCCTTACTGGCCGGCTCCCGTCTGGGGACAGTCTGAACGACTCGACTATACGGAAACACAAGTCGAACAGATCAGACAGAGTTTCACTGAATTCGTTCAGCAGGAAAATCAATAACTCAACCTTCTCTTTTAAACATCGAGCTACAGCATGTCACAATCACCAGTACGCATCGGAGTTCTCGGCTTAATTCATGACCACGTCTGGGATCATCTGCCCCAGCTGGCACATTCTGAAAATGCGGAGCTCGTGGGAGCCTGCGATACCAATCAGGCCTTGCGGGAACGCATTCAGAGCGAATTTGGATGCCCCGTTTATGAAACACCTGAAGAACTATTGAGCGAACAGGAGCTGGATGGCGTCTTCATTTTCAGCAGTAACAAAGCAGGGGCGGAACTGACACTACTGGCCTTGGAACGGGGGCTGCACGTGATGATCGAAAAGCCGATGGCTGCGAGTCTCGCGCAGGCTGAAGCGATGCTGGCTGCAGCTCAAGCAAAAGATCTGTGCCTGATGGTCAACTGGCCTTTCGCCTGGTGGCCCCAGATGCAACATGCGATTGCCTTTGCCAAAGCGGGTGGCATCGGAGACCTCTGGCAGGTGAAATACCGGGCCGCCCATGCCGGTCCCAAAGAACTGGGCTGCAGCGATTATTTCTGTGATTGGCTGTTTAATCCAGAGCTGAATGGTGCCGGCGCCATGATGGATTACTGTTGTTACGGCTGTGTCCTGGCCAGTAATCTGCTGGGAGAACCGGATTCAGTCACCGGCCTGGGAGGACAGTACCGCCCTGCCCCGCTTGGAGTAGAAGACAATGCGCTAATTGTCATGCAGTACCCGCATGGCATAGCAACCGCGGAAGGGTCGTGGTCACAAGTCGGTAAACTGACAGCTTACGCAACTGCGATCTATGGCACCGAGGGAACCTTGATTGTCGAACCGCATAAAAAAGGAAGACTGATGCTGGCTACCGAGGAAGAACCTCTGGGAACAGAGGTCAAAGTCGAATGTCCAGTGCTTACCCTGCAGACAGCGACTGAACATTTTGCACATTGTATCCGGACCGGTGAAACGCCCTGGGAATTGTGTGATCCCAAAATCAGCCTGTCAGCGCAGCAGATTCTGGAGAGAGGTGTGCAGCAGATGCAGCAAAGTTAGCGGCTTCTCGGCTCCTTTGGGGAATCACCCCTTTTCTGTACGCGTCTGGAGCCTTACAATAAATACAGGCACCCGCCAGCTTTACGGTTTGCGTGCCTGATTCGGTAATCCTGCTGGATTACTGAAGAAGCCATAGACTCTAACAGAAGGATAGCAGTCATGACACTTTCACATGCCAAAGCGGGTGAAGTGGTTGACATAAGCCCGCTGGGGGCTGATCTGGAGTCAGCTAAAACCACCACGCTGGTCAAAACGGAAGAGTTTCAGATCATTCGCCTGGTTTTGCAGGCTGGTAAATCCCTGCCTGAGCACACAGCGCCCGGCATTATCACCATTCAATGCCTCGAAGGCCGCGTGAAATTCAACTGTCTGGGTGAATCACATGAGCTGACCGCAGGCAGGTTATTGCATCTACCTCACGCTGAACCCCATGCGGTTGAATGTCTGGAATCCGCATCGCTGCTGTTGACGATCATCTCCGACATGTCAGGCAAGCGTCCCATGAATGCCATTGATGAGGCGGCAGATGAATCCTTTCCAGCGAGTGATCCTCCCGCCTGGAACGCAGGTAAGAGAATCTGACCCCCAGGCCATGCTGCTCACATTGGAGCCTTGAGAAGTGGATTGTGAAAATTCACTGATTCACCTTTCCAGAATCTGAATGAATCTTTTAGAATTCAGTCAGGCCCTGCGATCTGTTTGGATAAACCGCAGGCGCCATTCTTTCCTGAGGCACCATTGGAGGAGCAGCTATGCGCAATATCCTGTTAATCATCGTCTGTGGAGTTCTGGTCACCAGTAGTGGAGATCGCCACTCAACTCTTTCTCCCGCCAGCGCCACTGAGTTGGCTCCTGTAACAGCAAAGAACCAGCAGAAAAATCCCGCGCAGGAAAAAGTGTCTCAGTTCATGCAGGCCAAACTGGATAGTTCCAAAGAGGTTCTGGAAGGCATGATGACGGAGGACTTCCAACAGATCCAGAAAGGCGCACAAAAGCTGATTGACATGAGTAACGCGACTCAGTGGCAAGTCGTGGAAGGTCCGGTTTTCGCTCAACAGAGTGCCGAGTTTCGCAATGCCGCCAAAGAGCTGCAGAATTATGCGAAAAAGAAAAATATTGATGGAGTGTCGCTCAGCTATCTGCATCTGACGATGACCTGCATCGCCTGCCATAAACAGATTAAAAAGACGGCAGTTGTGATGCGCTAACTCATGGCATCGGTCCTTTTCACTCTAATATCACTTCTGAGAACAGAGAGACGCAGATGCAGCGCGATCTACTGGAAAAACAGCTGCGGGAATACAACGTTGAACTGGTGCGGGCGATTTATGTCGGCCCCGATGGCATCGCGCGAGGCAAAGCGTTTCCGCCCGGTAGTATCGATGATGTGCTCGCACATGGTCTGGGCCTGACACAGGCCCAGGCTTCGGTGACGGTCTTCGATCACCTGCCTCCGGAAAGCCAGTTTCAACCTGTTGGTGAAGTACGGATTTGTCCTGACATCAATACCTTTCAGGTGCTCCCTTACCTGCCAGGCCATGCGCGGATGATCTCTAACCTGAATACGATCCAGGGAGATCCCTGGGAACTCTGTCCGCGACATTTACTGCAGACGTTTCTCGACAGACTTTCTGAACGGGGACTGGTCCTCAGGGCAGCCTTTGAAAACGAGTTTACGATCTATCGTAATGTGAATGGCAACTGGGAGCCCCTCGATCAGACGAACTGCTTCAGTTCCGCAGCCATGGATATGGCCAGCCCCTACATACTGCCAATCCTCTCTGCACTGGAACAGCAGGGCGTGCAGGTTGAGAAGTATTACCCGGAAGCGGGCCATGGTCAGCATGAAATCCCCATTCGTCATCAGGCCGGCATGCTTTCTGCAGACCAGCAGGTCATTTTCAAAGAAACCGTGCGCGGTGTCGCCCTGGCGAATGATTTCCGGATTTCCTTTATGCCCAAAGCCTCACCTGATTCAGCCGGAAATGGCTGTCATATCCATTTCAGCCTCTGGGATAAAGAGAGCGAACAGAATCTGTTCTACGATCCCAATGCCGCTTTTGGACTATCAGAGCTGGCGCTGCAGTTCACAGCAGGAGTTCTGAATCACCTGCCGGCAGTCATGGCGTTTACCGCACCGACCACCAATTCCTACAGTCGATTTGTCGAACGTTGCTGGAGTTCCTGTTATGCCTCCTGGGGACCTGACAATCGCGAAGCAACACTCCGTGCTGCTTCCGGATTTCTGGGACAGGAATCCGCCACTGTCAATGTAGAATTCAAACCCTCTGATCCGACATGCAATCCTTACCTGGCGCTCTCAGCGCTGCTCTGTGCCGGTCTGGACGGAATCGACCAGGGTGCATCTCCCGGTGAACCAGTCATGACCGATCCGGCATTATTGAGCGAAGCGGAACGAGAATCGCGCGGCATGAGGCGTTATCCCTCTGATCTGTCGGTATCGTTATCTGCCCTGGAAGCAGACCCCCTGTTTCAACGCCACTTTGGTAAATCACGGATTCAAGATTACCTCACAATGAAGCGCGCAGAGATTGAAATGATCAATTCACTGGAGCACGCCGCTGAACAGACAGCCTATCTGTTCCGCTTTTAAACACTCACATGCCTGTATCGATAACCACTAACTCTGCAGACTTTTTTCGTGGTTCAGTTGATTTTCTATTAATTTCTCATCAGCATATGATTACTCGATGACGCTCACTCAACTGTGCCCCACCAGAGCCTTTCACTCCCCGTTGAACCTTGAGAAGTGAAGCATGCCAGATCCGACTGACCTATTGAACTCTGACAGCTGGGCAACCTCTTTTCCCAAAAGCTCAGAAATTGCAGAACAGATCTGCCTCCGCATCCAGAGAGAGAAGCTGGTACCCGGCAGTTATCTGGGAACTGTGGAAAAGCTGACCGAAGAATTCGGCGTGTCTCGATCAGTCATTCGTGAAGCCATCGGAAACTTACGCGGGCTGGGAGTCATCACCGGCCGCCCCAAAGTGGGCCTTTCCGTGGCAGAGGGAGATATTCAATCAGTTTTGCGCAAAGTTCTGGTTCCTCAGACAACGTGTGAAAAAGGCTGGCGGGAAGTGGCCCAGTTGCGCGTGGTGATCGAGCTCGGTTCCCTTCCGATGGTAATTCAGAATATCACGGACTTACAACTGGATCGGCTGCAGGAGATCGTTGACGAGCAACATCTGCTGCTGGAGAACGATCAGCTGTCAGACGGACTGCTCCTGAAAAAGTTTGTCGAAAAAGATCTGTTGTTCCACGAAGCCCTTCTGCAGGCTGCCAACCAGGAACTGATCACCCAGTTCCATCAGGTATTGATGAAGTATTTCCAACAGGGAATCGACTTCTTCCCGTTACCGACATTCCAGATGGTTGACGAACATCAGACCGTCGTTGATGCGCTCCGGGATCGCGACTGCAATTTAGCCATCCAGAGTCTGACAGCACATCTGAAACCGATTCATTCGATGCTGAATACACTCGAAGTTTCAGATACATCCCCGGCTGACGATTCCTTCGAGTAAATTCATTCTGCCCCAACCAGAGACGAGGTCCGCCACCATGAAGATCCTCTGCCTGTGTGCTGTTTTGCTGCTTCCTGCCTGGTCAGTTGTTTTCGCTGAAGAGCCGGTTCGCGAGATTGGTTCCCGCCGGGAACTGTTTGTCGATCGTTTTCTGGTCGGTGAGTTGATCGACGCAGAACTCAAGCTGCACACACCACAGCTCATGCCGGCAGTTGATCCGCCACGTCCGCACGGCCATTATGCCACGGTTCTCAAAGCAGATGATCAATTTCAATTTTATTATCGGGGCGATACCCAGCCGGGCAATCATTGGAAAAAAGGCTGGGAACAATATCACGACGGCGAAGTCACGCTGTATGCGGAAAGTAAGGATGGGATTCACTGGACTCTGCCAGATCTGGAGATCTACCCGGATCATCCCACTTTCCCTGCGGGTAACGTCGTTCTGATGAATGAATTTCTGGTGAATCACAACTTCACTCCCTTCATCGATACCCGACCCGGTGTACCTGAGACCGAAAAATATAAGGCGCTGGGTGGGCTCGCTTATCAGCCGAATCAGCATCTCGAAGTCCGCAAACGCCGAGGACCGGGGGGTCTGAAAGCGTTTGTCTCACCGGATGGAATTCACTGGAAACCGCTGCAGGCGGAACCGGTGATCCCGGAGGCGTGGGGCAAGTACTTCGATTCACAGAACTACGCTTTCTGGTCTGAGAGCGAGCAGGCATACGTCTGTTATTTCAGACGTTTCATCAAAGGTTATCGAGGCATTGCCCGTACCACGTCTCAGGACTACATTCACTGGACTCCCTTCCAGGAAATGCACGCCAATCTTCCCAACGAACATCTCTATACCCCCTGCACGCAGCCCTACTTTCGTGCGCCGCACATTTACTTCGCCCTCCCCACCCGCTTCATGGCCAAGCGCGGTTCTGCAACCGACATTCTCTTTATGAGTGCCCGCGGTGCTGCTCCCTTCGATCGGGAATTCACCCAGTCATTTATTCGCCCCGGGATTGGTCAGAATGGCTGGGCGAACCGTGCGAACTACGCCGCGATCGGCATACATCAGACCGGCCCTGCAGAGATGTCACTGTTCCTGACAGGCGGCCGACGTTATACACTCAGGTTGGACGGTGTCGCCTCCCTCAATGCCCCGCTGGAAGGGGGGACGCTGATCACCAAACCGCTGATCTTCACAGGTCACGAACTGGAGATCAATTACTCAACCAGTGCTGCCGGACAGATTCAGGTGGAAATCCAGGATCCTGAAGGAAATCCCCTGCCCGGCTTCGCGCTGGCCGACTGCGAACCGATTTATGGCGACCATATTGCCCGTACCGTGCGTTGGAAGGATGGGACTGATGTTTCCTCACTCTCGGGAAAGCCGGTCCGTCTGCGCTTTGTGATGCACGATGCCGACCTCTATGCTTTGAAATTCAATCCCGCCCAGTAGTGTGGAGCCCCACCAAACTCTTGTACCTGCGCCAGATTTATACAAAAAACGGAAATGCAGTCTTGCCATCGGTTTTGAGTCTTCCTGAGAGTCGGTATGCTTAGGGTCAGAAGACTTTTTTTGCTACTTATGCTTGAAGGATCAAACCATGAAACCAATTCGAGAAGCGATGATTCTCGTTTGCTGCCTTACCCTGATCAACGGTTGTGCGAAACAGGGAGAAGTCGAGAAGCCGGCCTCCCAAGAAACAGCACAAACCGAACAGGCGACTCAAGAAACTCTGGAAGCCAGCGTTCCCGAGAGTGAGCTCAAAGCGGCTGAATCCCTCAAAGCCGCTGGTGCGAAACTGAAACTGGATAAAGACGGCTATGTCATCGAGGTCAATCTGCGCGGCACCGTAATCGATGATGCCAAAGCACTCGAGGCGATCACCCAGTTAACGCGACTGCGATCGCTGCTGTTCAATGAAACACCGTTGAATGATGCGGTTCTCGAACTCGTGGGTCAGGTCAAATCGCTGGAAAATCTGGATGCACGTGACTGCTCATTAACCAATAAGTCGATCACTTACCTGACGGGGCTCTCCAAGCTCAAAGCACTCCGTCTGTCAGGCAATGAAGACATCGATGATGAAGCCATGCCGAACATCAACAAGCTGACCAACCTCAAAGCGCTGATGCTCGACTTCCTCTGGGTCAGCGACGATGGCCTGACTCAGTTGAAAGATCTCCAGAAACTGGAAGAAATCTACCTCGCGAAAACACTGATTGATGACAAAGCGCTGCAGACACTGACCACGTTTCCCAAGCTGAAAAAAATCCGCCTGGCACAAAATCAGATCTCCAATGAAGGACTGGCGGCCCTCGCGAAAATTCCACAGTTGGTTGAACTGGACCTGAGCGAGAACAGCCTCCTCTCCGACCCCGGTATGCAGCACCTCTCCGGTCTGAAAGAAATGCAGAAACTGAATCTCTGGCGCGTCGCGCTGACCGACGAGGGCATCAAGCCGTTACAGGGTCTGACCAAAATGAAGTGGCTCAACCTGGACAACACACAGGTCACCGATGCCGGGCTGAAATATCTCAAAGACATGCATCAGCTCGAATTTCTGCACCTGGGTTCTACCCCTGTGTCTGATGCGGGGTTACCGGCACTGGAAGGACTGACCAGCCTCAAAGAGCTGACGGTCACCCGGACGGCGGTCTCTGAAGCAGGCGTCCAAGAACTGAAAAAGAAACTGCCGAATACTAAAATTCAGCTGAAATACATTCCCGGCGAGTAATTTAATCAGTAAAAAAAGCCCGGCTTCCCAATTTGGAAGCCGGGCCTGTCTTTGCGCTGACCGCGGAATTAAACGACTTCCCAGCCGTCGCGGTATTCTTTCGAGATGAACTTGTCGGCTGCAGGACAGTTCGTTGCTTTAAGGTTCGCTGCATCCCAATCCAGGGCACACTGCGAACGATAAGCCACATTGCCCAGCAGAACTGCTTCAGTCAGGGCACCAGAGTAATCAAAGTTGCAGGTGGTGGGAGAACCATCCTTGCAGGCCTTGATCCATTCGGCGTGATGACCGATTGAATTCGGAATAGACTCTTTCGGTGGTTTGAAGTCGCCGAACTTTTCTTTCGGGAACAGTTTATAGCTGCCGTAGTTGGCAAACATGGATCCCTCAGTTCCGACAAACATCACACCGCTTCCCGGTACACGCTGACCGGCGACTTTCTTGGGAATCATGTTCCCGTCGTACCAGGTCAGGTTGACGGGTACCAGGCTACCCCGTTTGGGGAACTGGTAACGAACGGTCAAACCGTGTGGACAGGCTTCAGGATGTACTTCGGGGCCTTCGGCTTCACAGTGCGTCGGATGACGCAGGTCGAGTGCCCAGAAGGGGAGGTCCATGTAATGGCAGGCCATGTCACCCAGAGTCCCCTGGCCGAACTGCCACCAGCGGCGCCACTGGGCGGGATGATAACGACCGGCGGCATAGGGACGCTCAGGTGCAGGACCGAGCCAGAGATCCCAGTTCAGGTTCTTCGGAGGATCCTGGGTTTCAGTCGGCAGATCGCCGCCGCCCCAGCCTTTTCCAACCCAGACGTGAACTTCACCGATATCGCCCAGAACTCCGGATCGCACAATCTCAACAACGCGGCGGTAATTGTCGCCGGCGTGAATCTGAGTTCCCAGCTGTGTGGCAACGCCGTGCTTCTTCGCCTCTTCAGCAATGATACGTGCTTCCTGTACAGTGTGGGTCAGCGGTTTTTCACAGTAAACGTGCAGGCCTTTGCGAATAGCACGAATCGTGGCGGGGGCGTGATGATGGTCGGTGGTGCCGATGACGACGGCGTCAATCTTACCATCTTCGCTTTCCAGCATCTCGCGATAATCAGCATAGCGACGGGCATCTGGGAAGCTTGCTCCTGCGCGATCCAGGTAATTCTGGTCAACGTCTACCAGGGCGACAATGTTTTCACTTTTGACCCCCGCGACATCGGCTGCAGCACGGTTCGCAGTTCCGATACAGGCGATATTCAGTTTTTCATTCGCGGACTTCGAAGCAGCGGGAGCCAGCTCCGTCCAGAGTCCCGTGGAAATCGCGGCGGCGCCGGCTGTCGTGCTTTTCAGAAACTCACGGCGGCTGAAGTTTGAATTCTTTTGCATTTATCAGTCCCATAAACAGAGTAAGGCCGCGGTTCATCTCGGCCTGTAGAATGATGATTCATTGACGTTCAAAAGTCAATTCTCCCGGTTCGCACCAGGTCTGCCCCAGACTTCATACGCTTCTGGCCTGAATCCGCTGGAGATTTCAGCCATTTATTGTACTTTGATTCACTCTGGAGCAGTGCATCTATAATTTAAGATTCCTTATTTATAGTAAATGGTAACCTGACTCAAGACCATTCCAGTTGAGCAATCTTTTACAGTTTCCGGGAGAATCCAGGTGCCTGTACTGACGCTTCTGAAACAGCACTCTGAGCCTGTTACTGTGCAGCATTTCCTGTCGATTTCTGGATGAGATAGACCATCATAGGGCCGCGTTCGACATCCCCCTCGACGATTTTGACATCGACCGTCTGATCCCCTTTGTGCAGGGTGACATTTTTGAAAACATGTTCGGACTGGTCTGCGGGGACGGCCGAATGAAAGAGGTCATTTCCGACTTTCATTGTCAGCTCGGACTGCATGGGTGGCTGTGACTTAGAGAACTGTACCTTAAGGTCGTAGGTGCCATCTTCTTCCACTGTTATCAACCAGACGCCGCGGGCATCGCGGGTCCAGCCTTTTCCTTTGGGGCCGTTGTAACGCCAGTCCTGACGCGTCAGGACCGTTGTCGTTTCTTTGGGATTTCCGACATGAATGCGCGGCGGAGCGTAATTATCGGGCCGGGTATGACTCACATCGGCAAACCACTGGTCATACTGTTTTGTCAGCCGTTTGGCGACCGCGGGTTTCGTCTGTGCCAGATCTTGACGCTCACCCGGATCGTCACTGAGCTGAAACAGTTTGCCGGGTACATCCGGTTTGGAAAAAGTCATCTTGTAATTCTGTGTCACGACCGCGGCATTCGTCCGCGGCGTCGGTTCATCGCCTCGATGCCACTGCAGGAACAACGCTCGCTCTGGCCAGTTTTCGGCTTCATTTTTGAGCAGCGGCAGAATGTTCTTGCCATCCAGTTTCAACGCTTCCGGTTTGGAAACACCGGTAGCTGCCAGAATTGTCGGGAAGATATCGTAGTGGGCTGCAATCCGACCATTGACGGTTCCCGGCGTGAGTTGAGCGGGCCAGTGTGCGAGCAGCGGAGACCGTATGCCCCCTTCATTGACACTTCCTTTCGCCCCCTGGTGCGGACCGACATACCGTGGACCATTGGGGCCGTTATCGTTCAGGAACAGTACCAGTGTATTATCATAGGCGCCGATCTCCTTCAAATGGGCAAACAGGCGTCCGATATTCTGGTCAATATTTTCGATCATCGAGAATACGCGTGATGTTTTATCGAACAGCTTTTCATTTTTCCGTTTGGGATTCAGGGAATAACCGTACGCATCTTTGAGACCCATCGCTTTGTACTTCTCTCGCAGTTCCTCGGGAACGTCATCGAAGGGTCCGTGGGGCGCGTTGGTAGCCAGATAGATAAAAGTGGGCCTGTTATCCGCCTCGTTCTGCTCGATGAATTTCATGGCATGGTCGAAATAGATATCGGTGCAATAGCCTTTCATCTGTTTTTTTTCGCCGTTATGAAACAGAACCGGATCGGTGTATTTACCTGCTCCTTCAGGTGGATCGCTGGGCTGGCCAATGCCGCCGCCACGATGGACGAGCACTTCCTGGAAGCCCTGGTCCTGGGGACGCATGGGATAGCTGTCTCCCAGATGCCATTTTCCGAAAATCCCGGTTCGGTAGCCTGCGGGTTTTAACACCTCAGCGATGGTGACCTCTTCCGGCTCCATCATGGCTCGTCCGATGTAAGTATCGATAGCACGGGTGCGATAGTTATAGCGGCCCGTCATCAGGTTGGCCCGAGTCGGCGTACAGACGGGACTCACATAAAAACGGCTCATCCGCGCGCCGCCGGCTGCCATCTTATCGAGGTTAGGGGTATTGAGAATTTTATTTCCCAGAAATCCATAGTCCCAGCCTCCCTGATCATCGGTCATAATCAGAATCACATTGGTATGCTGAGCGGCAGACAGAGCAGCAGGGGAACCAAAGCAGAGCATCAGCAGCAGCAGACCTGCCAGACAGCGGGTGTAGAAAGTTCTCATGTTGTCAAATCCAGGGGCGAGGATAAAAAAGGGGTGCAGAATCCGGACGCAGACCCCCTGAATTCGGGATACAGAATATCCCCGGGCAGAGGCGCCTGGCATAATCTTAAGTCTATGCTTTTGGTCTACCCACTGCAAACAGTTTATGGGAATCCGCCTTAGATCAGAAGAGATCTGAAAACCCTTCACACCGCGAGAATGAACATGCACCAGCCTTGTTATTACGGTCAGATATTATGATGTCGCTTCGGGAGTCCCCTCCTCAAATCTCGATTTAAATCGGATAGATGAACGGTGCCAGTCCGCTGCCGCTGATAAAGACCAGCAGTCCAATCAACAGCAGCGCGATGATGATCGGCGCAAGCCACCACTTTTTGTTGTGACAGAGAAAATCCCAGAACTCGACGACAATCCCGGGCGCGGGCTGTTCGGACTGCGTCTGAAATTCCGCCTGCGTTTTCTCATCGGCTGCGTCTTCTGTTGAGTCTGAATCTGTCATCTGCTGACCTGAGCATTTAAGCGCGATTAAAACTGCCGAAAATAATCTTCGGGAGAACGTGTTTCTGTGTTTGGTATCCAGTACGAGCTGGTTTCGGAATCGAAGTGTTTTTCGATGAGCTTTCGACCTGACAGTCTGATGATTAACCCCACGGGTGTGATCACGAGATAATATACCACAGCGATTAACAGGCAGGAAACCAGCCAGCGGAGTGGATAAATCAGGAGCATCCACAAAAGATACACGGGCCGCATCGAGTTCGGTGTCAGCCAGGCGACACATAACACAACCAGTGTAACGCCGAACAATGTGTTCGAGAGAAGCCCTGGTGCCCCACGCTGCAAACAGAATGCGCCTCCCAGAACACACAGACAGGCCAGCGCAACTGCAAACATGCGCAGTTCGCGTCTGTGGGGATTCCAGTTGATTTCGATGAGCATCATACGGTGTTTATTCATTCCAGAGTTGTCTTCAGTCGAGTGTCATGCCCACTGGCTGTTTCCGGGCTGCCTGCATCTGTTCTGCTGACTGTTCCGATTTTAGAATCACAAAATGTTCGAGAACCAGCACGTCCAGATCGGTCGACATAAAGCAGTGCCAGGCGTCTTGGGGAGTACACACAGGAGGTTCACCGCGTACGTTGAAACTGGTGTTGATCAGTAAGGGAACTCCGGTCAGTTTTTCGTATTCAGAGACCAACTGATAAAAGAGACCATGCCGCTCGGCATCAATGGTCTGCAGACGAGACGAACCATCGACGTGAGTGACAGCGGGGATATTCGCTTGTGGCTGAACCTGCGCCAGTTGCAGCATATACGGGCTCTCGCATTGCTCTGGAAAATCGAAGTAGTCGGTAACACGTTCTCGCAAGACTGCAGGAGCAAAGGGACGGAACGATTCGCGATATTTGATTTTCTGGTTCAACATCGACTGCATCTGCGCACTACGTGGATCGGCGAGAATACTGCGTCCGCCCAGTGCCCGGGGACCGAATTCCATACGCCCCTGGAACCAGCCGACGACTTTATCTTCCGCCAGTAATCTGGCGACTTCACTACAAAGCTGCTGGTCGTCAGAGAGACAACGGTAAGTGATCTGCTGCTGATCCAGGAACTGTTGAATTTCCACATCATCAAAGCACGGCCCCAGAAAACTGCCGCGCTGCTGGTCCGTTGCGTAAGTAATTCGCGGCTGATTTAAGAGCTGATGCCAGATCAACTGAGCCACTCCCAATGCGCCTCCCGCATCGCCGGCCGCTGGTTGAATCCAGACTTCATCAAACGGCCCTTCTCGCAGGATCCTGCCATTCGCCACACAGTTCAATGCAACCCCACCAGCCATACAGAGCCGCGTCTGCTGCGTCTCCATATGCACGTGTTGAACCATCTTGAGCAGGATTTCTTCGAGTACAAGCTGAATCGAAGCCGCCAGATCTTTGTGTCGCTGTGTGATCTCGGTTTCCGGTTGACGGGGAGGACCACCAAACAGTCTGTGAAACCGGGGGGAGGTCATGGTCAGCCCATGACAGAAGTTGAAGTAGGACAGATCGAGACGGATCGAACCGTCGGCTTTGATGTCGACCAGTTTCTCCCGGATCAGATCAGCGAACTGAGGCTCTCCGTACGGCGCGAGTCCCATCAGCTTATATTCACCAGAATTGACGCGAAAACCACAGTAATAAGTGAATGCAGAATACAGTAAGCCAGGGGAGTGCGGATAATGCATCTCGCTCTGTATCTTGATTCGATTTCCTTGACCGACTCCATAAGCGGCGGTAGCCCACTCTCCCACACTGTCGACAGTCAGAATCGCTGCTTCTTCAAACGGAGAAGGAAAAAACGCACTGGCGGCGTGTGATTCGTGATGCTCGCAGAAGACGATGCGTTTCTGATATTTGCCCTGCAGTTCCCGTTTGATGATGCGGGGCAGATGTAATTTGGTCTGCAGCCAGCTGGGAATCGTATTCAGAAACGCGCGAAAACCAATAGGAGCGAAAGCCAGCGTGGTTTCGAGCAGCCGCTCAAATTTCAGGAACGGTTTTTCGTAGAAGCCTGCATAGTCGATTTCGTCTGCGGAGAGACCGGCTTCCCGTAGACAATATTCAATCGCCTGTGAGGGAAACGAAGCGTCCTGCTTTACGCGGGTAAAGCGTTCCTCCTGGGCCGCGGCGATAATTTCACCATCGACAATCAGCGCTGCTGCCGAGTCGTGGTAGAATGCCGAGATACCCAGAATAGCGGTCATAAAATACTGCCTGATGGGAGTCAGAACACAAAGTCCCTGCGAAATAAATAGTATGCTCCAGTATTACATACCTCAAACGAGCTGCAAGACTGAATGCTCTGATCGGAGGGGAATTGAAGATTGAATGGCTCAGCCACACGGATGAGACTAGCTCTACCAGCCTGTCATTAGGGCTGCACGTAATCTATAATTTAACCTCGACAGACATCCCCCAGCTTCTCACTGAGACAACAATCATTTGAGGTTTCGATATGCCACACTTGCAATTTTCTCTCCCCCTGCTGCTTCTATTCCTGGTTATCTGTGGAACCCGCCCTGCTCCAGCGCAGGAGAGCGCGTCGAAATATAAGACGCTTGCCGATATTTCTTATCGGACTGAAGCAGACACCGCGCAGGATGACTACATGCGTGAACGCTGTAAACTTGACCTGTACTATCCCACGACGATTAAGAACTTTCCCACGGTGGTCTGGTTTCATGGGGGTGGCTTGAAAGGGGGCGGAAAGCAGATTCCCAAAGCGCTGCGGGATCAGGGGATTTCCGTTGTGGGTGTCAACTATCGATTGTTCCCGAAAGCAAAGAAGCCAGCGTACCTCGAAGATGCGGCAGCAGCGGTTGCCTGGACCTTTGAGAATATCGAGAAGTATGGCGGTGATCCAAACCTGATTTTCGTTGCCGGACATTCTGCGGGCGGTTACCTGACCAGTATGCTCGGACTCGATCGCCGCTGGCTGGCGACACATGAGATTGATGCTAATCAAATCGCGGGACTGATCCCTTACAGCGGACACTGCATCACCCACATGACAGTCCGGGAAGAGATGGGCATCGGCCGCGACCAGCCTGTCATTGATGACATGGCACCATTGTACCATGCCCGCAAAGATGCGCCTCCGATCCTGTTAATCACAGGAGACCGGGAACTGGAATTTCCGACACGTTATGAAGAAAACGCTTATCTCAACAGCCTGATGAAGGTCGTCGGCCACAAAGAGACTCAGCTGTTTGAACTGGATGGTTTCACACATGGCACAATGGTGGAGCCCGGTCATCTACTCGCGTTGAAAGAGATCAGGCGCATCGTCAAGGCACGCAAACAGGACACAGTACGGTAATAAATCAGCGTTGGGCACGCAGTCGGAGTGCGTTACTGATCACGGAGATCGAACTGAAACTCATCGCGGCGGCCGCAATCATCGGACTGAGTAGTGCGTGGATGCCAAAGAAGGGAACCAGGATCCCTGCGGCAATCGGAATGCCAAGCGCATTGTAGCCGAAGGCGAAGAGCAGGTTCTGATGGATGTTCCGCATCACGAGCCGACTCAGGTCGATGGCATCAACGACGCCTCTTAGATCTCCTTTCACCAGGGTCACCTCGGCACTTTCGATGGCGACATCGGTACCGGTTCCCATCGCAATCCCCACATCGGCTTCCGCGAGCGCCGGTGCATCGTTGATGCCGTCCCCGGCCATCGCAACTTTATGTCCATTCTCGCGCAGGTCTTTGATCTTTTCATACTTGTCCTGCGGTTTGACGCCGGCTTCGACATCGTCGATATTCAATTGTCGGGCGACTGCCCGGGCGGTCTTCTCGTTGTCACCGGTGACCATCACAATCGAAAGCCCGAGTTCGTGCAGCTTGCGAATCGCCGGCTCGGTGGTTTCCTTTATCGGGTCCGAGACGGAAAGAAAGCCGGCAAATGCACCAGCAATGGCGACAAAGATAATCCCCTGCCCCTGCTCACGGAGCTCGTTCGCCTGCGACATCAACGCGTCATCAATGCTTATGGAATTGTCTTCCAGCATCGCAGCACTCCCGATCAACACAGGCTTCCCCTGGACGCTCCCTTTCACGCCGGCTCCCGTTACGGAATCGAAATCCTGAACTTCATCGAGCTGAATCTCCCGCTCTTTCGCAGCCTGCACGACGGCCTGCGAAAGAGGATGTTCGCTATGCTGTTCCACGGCGGCGGACCACTTTAACAACTCATCTTCGCTCAGATCTCCCGCGGACACACATTGAGTCAGGCGGGGCTGGCCTTCGGTGAGTGTGCCTGTTTTATCGACCACAATGGTGTCGACTTTCTGAAGTGTCTCCAGAACCTCTGCGTTTTTGATCAGAATCCCCTGCTTTGCTCCTCGGCCGACGCCTACCATGATCGACATCGGTGTGGCCAACCCCAGTGCACACGGACAGGCGATGATCAATACAGCTACGGCGTTGATGAGCGCATAGGCCAGCCTGGGTTCAGGTCCCAGCCAGCTCCAAAGCAGAAAGGTAATTACGGCAGTGCCCAACACGACCGGTACGAAGACCGCAGCGACGGAATCAACGACCCGTTGAATGGGAGCCCGACTGCGCTGCGCAGTGGAGACCATCTGAATGATCTGTGAGAGCAGAGTTTCCCCGCCCACTTTTTCGGCTTTCATCAGAAAGGATCCAGTCTGGTTCACCGTTCCCCCGATGACATCGGCCCCCTGCTCCTTCGAGACGGGAACCGGTTCGCCAGTAATCATTGATTCATCGATCAGGCTCTTACCTTCTTCGACGACGCCATCCACGGGCACCTTTTCGCCGGGACGCACACGAAGCAGATTTCCCGCTTCGACTTCTTCCAGGGGGATATCCCGTTCCTCACCATCAACGATCAGATGCGCGGTGGGAGGTGCGAGAGCCAGCAGTTCCCGGATTGCGGAATTTGTGCGTTTCCGTGCCCGCAGTTCCAGCATCTGTCCCAGCAGTACGAGAACAGTAATCACTACGGTCGCCTCGAAGTACAATTCGACCGAGCCATTTTGTCGAAACGACTCGGGAAAGACCCCCGGCGCCAGTAACGCGATCACACTGTAAATGTAAGCGGTGCCCGTTCCGATGCCGATGAGCGTGAACATATTCAGGTTCATGCTCACAATCGATTTGTAAGCCCGCTGATAAAGGGGCCAGCCGGCCCAGAACACGACCGGGGTACTGAGCAGAAACTGGATCCAGCCTGACGCTTCCTCAGAAATCCAATCGTGAACGGGAACGCCCAGCATGGGGAGCATGGCCAGCAGAAAGACGGGAAGCCCCAGGATCAGTCCACCCCAGAAGCGACGGGACATCAGCTCGTACTCGGCAACCTCTTCAGCTGAGTCTTCCTGTTGCGGCATGATCGGCTCCAGATCCATGCCACAGATGGGGCAACTGCCTGGCCCTTCCTGTTCAATCTCCGGGTGCATGGGACAGGAATAGATCGTTCCAGCCGGAACCTCTGCAGGGGCTTTCTGATGCTGCCCGTGATGCTGATGTCCGCCGTCGCCGTGCTCTTCATGATGACAACAGCCTGATTTCTGCGCAGGTTCGGAATGCTGCTCGTGGTGGCACTCCTCTTTTGCGGGAGCATCTGCATGTTGATGTTGAGCCAGAAATTTATCACGGCAGCCCTGGCTGCAGAAGTACCAGGTCTGGTCGTCCACGGTCGCGTTGAGAGCAGTCGATTCGTCGACCTGCATGTGACAAATCGGATCAGTGGCCGTCATTAAATACCTGCTTTCTGTGACTGCTTACCTCATTGTTTGAGTCGGGCCTGTTCTTTCTGAATCATCTTCTCTTTCAAGCTTGTTGAGCCGGCAGGTCCAAACACCTTGAAGGCATGAAATACCAGACCGATCCCCCAGCCTCCCAGAGGCCAGATAAACCAGTAGTTGTCGGGAGAGCGAATCAGGTTCAAGGTGATCAGGCCAGCATTCACGAGGACGTAGACTCCGGCATGAATCGCGAACCCCATTTTCTTCTCGACCCGTTCCTTCGCCAGTTGGTAATTTTCATCTTGTTCAGACATGATTCTTCTCCTGTCAGTCTCTGAATTTATACCGCAGTCTGTCGTAAAAAAACAGCTCGGATCAGGGGCGGTATCCCTGCACCTGTTTTGAAATGCAAGTCCCATGCCAACCCGAAGCTGTCCCGATTACGTTGATACAAAAGCCTTACGCGAACAGAATTTTGGAAAACCACCTACACCCAATAAAAAACGGTTGCTGAACCGCCAGAATGCAGGCTCAGCAACCGTTATCAGTCGACACTTAAAATTGCAGATCTTTAATCCTGAGAGAGATCCAGCGAGAGACTGATCTGGCTGTTTTTCGCTGCCTGCTGTATCTGCAGCGGAAGCTTCCACTGCGTCGAATGCTGTTTGCATAAGCCCCCTACGCCATCGCGACAGTAGCCGAAGCGCAGATTCAGTAGATAAGCCCCAGAGGCAGCATCCAGCGCCGGAAGTTCCAGAACCAGTTGATCTCCTTTGACGGTCCCCTTCCCTGTAGCGACTGTTTCTCCGGATGCATCTGCCGCTTTCAAGGAAAACTTAATAGGGGCCAAAGGCGAAAGCTTATAGTCTGTGGGGAGTTTGGGAGTGACCGTCACCTTGATGGGCTTTCCTGCCGCAACGGTTTGTGCGGAAGCGTTCAACGCAGCTGCCGATGTCGCCGCAAAGCTGTCTCCAGAAGTCTTCGGTAATTCCGGAGGCGTCAGTCCCTGCACTTTGAATTCACTGACCTGATCATTATCGAGATTGACAACACAGATCCGGTGATTATTGGTATCTGCAACGAACAGACGGTTTCCGACTTTGGCCAGGCCTGACGGTTCAGAAAATTCGGCAGGCTTCAGACTATTGCCATCTTTGCCGGTTCCCAGAAATGTTTTGACTTCGTTCGTTTTGAGGTCGATGGTTTTCAATTTGTGATTGTAAGTATCTGCGATAAACAAGCGACCGTTATCGAACAGAACTCCGAGGGGATGCTGCAGACGGGCCTTATCGCCGATGCCATCCTTGTCCCCGAACTCAAACAGGGAACGACCGCGTTCCAGGTCGGAAGTTCCGGCGATGGTACTGACGGTTCCCTGCTTAGTGTCAACTTTGCGGACTGCAGAGCCTTCACTGTCGACGACATAGAAGATGTCTCCATCAACGGCGATGCCTGATGTCTGTGCAAAAGCGGACGTATCGAGGGGGCCGTTGGTGATATCTTCTCGCCCTGAGCCGGCGTAGACGCCGATTTCATCTGAGCCGAGTTTGTGCGACCAGATCTGATGCGGGCCTGCCATACAGATATAGAGCGTGCCATCAATCTCGGCCAGTGCCCAGGGACTGTTGAGCGCGGTCGTGCGCAGTTTACCACCGGGCGTGCGGGTACGGGCCTGTTCCCCGGTGCCCGCCAGAGTCGATACCTGTTTTTGATCGAGATCAATTTTGCGAATCAGGTGATTTTCAGTATCGGCCACATAGAGAGTATTGCCGACCAGGGCCATGCCTTGCGGATGATCAAAGGCAGCGGTTTTATAATCACCGTCTTTATTGCCGATCTGGCCGGAGCCGATCACATCCAGCAGTTTCCCGTCGAGGGAAGAAACGACAATGCGGTTGTGATTACTGTCTGAGATGAAGAGTCTGTTGTGCGCTTCGTCAGCCAGCAGTTTGCCTGGAAATTTGAGAGGCGTTGGTTTCAGCTTGGTCGATTCCAGTTCGAAGTGCACGGGAGTTTCATCGAGCGTTCCCTTGGCACGGTGGTAGGCTATGACCTGCTCCAGAACTTTGTCGAGCAGTTCGCGATTACCTTCTCCTGAAATATGACCGCAGTAATTACCTTCCGGATCGATGAGTACCATCGAAGGCCAGGCACGCACGCCATACTTGCGCCAGACGGTCATATTGGAATCATTGATCACAGGATGCTTGATTTCATAACGCTGGATGGCCCGGCGGATGTTATCGGTCTCTTTTTCGTTATCGAATTTTGCAGAATGACAGCCGATAACGACCAGTTCGTTCGGATATTTCTTTTCCAGGTAAGCCAGATCGGGCAGAACGTGCATGCAGTTGATGCAGCAGTAGGTCCAGAAGTCGATGAGAACGACTTTTCCCCGCAGGTCCTTAAGAGTGATCTCACCCGAAGTATTTAACCATTCGGTCCCACCATCGAGGCTGGGTGCCGGCGGACGATTCGGGAACGGATTTTTCATTACCGGCCCGGACTCTGTATCTGTTTTTTCTTCTGTCTGCTTTTTGGCTGGTGCGGGCGACTTCTCATCTGCGTGGACTGCCGACAATCCTGATCCGCAGACAGTCATCCATGCTACAAGAAGTACGGTGAGGAGGTAGAGTTGTTTCAGAAAAGCCTGCTTTCCCGGCATGCCTGATTCTCCTGTTTAGGTTGGCGTCTATGAGGTGGGTCTATCAATTCTGATGTCAGCTTGCGCGAGGCGCACGCTCTTATTGTAGAGCCCCAGACAGGGAGGGGAACAGCCCAGCTCACAAATTTCACGGACCAATCCAGATTCACTTATTGATCATAACCCACTGACACGGATTATGTTGCGACCACGACGATCGAATTACTCATGACGGAGTGCTTCGATCGGATCGAGTTTGGCAGCAGAGATCGCGGGGTAAATTCCGGAGAGAATTCCGATAGTCACCGAGATACCAAAGGCAACCGGCAGACTCCAGAAGGCGATCTGTGGCTGCAGGTCGAAGAACATGCGGCCCACATCCGAACCTGCAGTGCCGCCTTCCATCACGAAGTTCTGCACGAACCACTGGATGCCCAGAAAGGTGACGGGGGTCAGCAGACCAAACGCGACGCCAATGAGACCGCCTGATCCTGCGAGTACGATCGTCTCGGTGAGGAACTGTTCGATGATGTCCCGTTGACGGGCCCCCAAGGCGCGGCGGACACCAATTTCACGGGTGCGTTCGGTCACGGTGGCCAGCATGATATTCATAATACCGATGCCGCCCACCACCAGACTGATGGCGGCAATGGACCCGAGCACGACGTTAAAAATCATACGAATCTGTTCTGCCTGTTTGAGCAGTTCCAGTGGCACGACAACCGCATAATCTTTATTGCGGGGATGTGACTGCTCCAGCGTTTCCCGAATCGCCTGCGCGGTGGGGAGTACTGTGTCTTTGTCACTGACACGCAGGGTGATCTGATTCAATTCGATATGCTCGGCCGTCATACTGCCTGCCTGCCGTTTGATATCGAGGTCACCTTCACGCGCCTGCAGGGTTTTGATAGGGATGTAGACGTCTTTGTTATAGTCCTGTCCAGAGAGGCTGCCTCCGATAGCAGCAGAAGCGGTACGGTCTTTCGTCACTCCCACAACGGTGTAGAACATGGGTCCGATGCGAATCGATTTCCCCAGCGGGTTTTCATACTTAAAGAGTTTGTTGGCGACTTCGTTGGCAACCACTGCGACGTTGAGCAGTTTATTCTGATCGCTGGCAGTCAGAAAACGGCCTGCAGCCAGATCGAGATGATTCATCCCCATGTACTCAGCGGTGCAACCCACGACGCGGGCATTCATGGCTTCTTTGAGGAAACGCACTTCACGATCGACTTCACGGATGGGAGCCGCGTTGACAATCGTGGGTAGAGTTTCGGTCAGGATTTTGTAATCAGAGCGTAACAGGCCATATTGTAGAACACGGGCGCTGCTGGATGTCTGTGCGACTTCGTCCGGCGGTTTGATACTGCGAACGATGACGTTGGTTGCCCCCAGTTCAAGTACCTGTTTCTGCGCCTGGGCACTGGCACCTTCTCCAATGGCCAGCATGGCGATCACAGAGAAGACGCCGAACACAATCCCCAGCATAGTCAGGCCGGACCGCAGCTTATGCAGCAGCAGGCTTTTCATAGCAAGTCTGACAATGCGAATGATACGGGTCATGCGAGCGGCCTGAAGTAATTGGAAACGAGGTCGAAGGTAAGGGGTTTAATGCTTGGAGAATGAGGGTTCCTGAATGGTCTCACTTTCAATGAGACCATCCTTCATCATGATCTGCCGTTTGGCCTGTCTGGCGACTGTGGGCTCGTGAGTCACCATAATAATGGTACGTCCCTGGCCATTCAGATTATGGAGAATATCCATAATTTCCTCTTCAGTGGCGGAATCCAGGTTACCCGTGGGTTCGTCAGCGAGAATAATCTGCGGGTCATTGACAAGTGCCCGGGCAATTGAGACACGCTGCTGCTGCCCCCCGGAAAGCTGGAACGGTCGGTGATCGAGTCGATCTCCCAGCCCGACCATGCGAGCGAGTTCAGTACACCACTCGCGTTCTTCACGTCCGATGGCGGGATAACCGGCCCGGTAGAGCAGGGGGACTTCAATATTTTCCAGCACCGTATACTGAGCAATCAGGTTGAACGACTGGAAGATGAAGCCGATCATGTCGTTGCGCATCAGTGAGAGTTCATCGTCGTCCAGAGTGGAGACATCGCGTCCACCCAGGAAGTACTGTCCGCTGGTAGGGCGGTCGAGTGCACCAAGCAGGTTGAGCAGCGTACTTTTGCCACTCCCCGAGGATCCCATGATGGCGACGAAGTCACCTTCGGGAAAATCGGTCGAGACTCCTCTCAACGCTTTCACCACCACGGAGCCCAGATCATAAAACTTGGTGAGGTCGACAACTTGAGCAGCCAGCCTCATGATCGCTGATCTCCCCCGGGTCGAGGTCCACCCGCTCCGCCACCACCAGAGGGGGGACGCAGCTTGCTGATCTCGCCGGCATCAAGGAAACCATCCTTGTTGGTATCAAGTGAGTCAAAGCGTTCCTTGAGACGATCAGGGGCTTCCTCTTTAGAGACTTTTCCGTCCGAGTCTTTGTCGAAGCGTTGCAGGAAACCACCGCTGGCTGCCGCACCGCCGGCGGGTTTCTTGCCGGCGCCTGCTGATTTTCCAGCAGCAGAACCTTTCCCGGCTCCGGCTGCTGCAGCGTCTGTAGCGGCACCTTCTTTCTGTGCCTTCTTCTTATCCATCGCCAGCTTTTCTTCGAGTTCGATCAACTCATCTGCGAAGTGGGTTCGCGGATTGAGAATGACTTCCTCTCCGGCTTCTACACCGTCCTTCACTTCAATCATGGTATCGCTGGCCTGGCCGATCAGAAGCTCACGGCGGACAGGTTTGTCACCGGGGGTCAGGACGAAGATGTAACGCTGATCGCCAATCGTGATGACCGACTGGACGGGAACCTGCAGCACGTTATCCCGCTCTTCGATGCGGATTTCGATTTCTGCAGTGAGGCCCGGTTTGAGTTTGGAAATGTCGGCACCATTGGGAACGATTTTAATGGTGGCCTTGTATTCTTTGAGGTCGGGACGCATCCAGTTGGAGGAGATCGGCACGGAAGAGACCTGATCCACAGTGCCTGCATAACGTTGTTCTGGGAAGGCATCCACGCGGATATCGACATCCTGGCCCTCTTCGATCATGCTGATCTTCGATTCGTGAATCCGGGCATCGACTTTCATTTTGGAGAAGTCGGGCAGTTGAATGATTGCCTGACGCTCGCGGACTTCCGTCCCTTCTTCGATGACGTCTTCACCGCTACCGCGGCGGCCACTGTTCTGATTCGCGTAAACAACCTGACCGTTCTGAGGCGCGATCATTTTGCAGGCCTCAATCTGTTCGCGAATGCGGTCCAGTTCACTGCGTTCGACTTCATAAGTCAGCTGACTGGCTTTGAGCCGGGCATCGAACTGGGCCAGTGTGGCGATTCCCTGGCGTTTCACACGTTCCAGGTTCAGTTTCTTTTCATCAACATCTGCGACCAGCTCTTTTTCTTTCCGCCGCTGAACATAATCTTTTTCCACTTTGAGATCTTCTTTGGCGATTTCCAGATCGATCTCGGCTTTAACGACGGTAATGCGGTCGGCTTCGACATCGTTCTGATTTTTATAGCCTTTCTTGGCAATCCGTTTCGAGAACTCAAAGTTCTCCTCGGCCCGCTGCAGATCTTCACGAGCCTTGGTGACAGCACCTTCTTTGACATTCAGATCGCGCTGTGATTCGCCCTTCTGGAACTTCTCCAGATCGAGTTTGGCCAGATCGAGAGCCAGCTGGGCTGCAGAGGCATCACTTTCATTTTGAGTTTTCTGGATAGCGACATTTTCTTCAGCCTGTTTGAGTTCGGCCTCGGCCTGTGTCACCTGGATTTGCTGCTGCTTTTCCTTATCGACCAGCGCGGAGGAGTCGAGTTCGCAGACCAGTTCGCCGGCTTTGACCATGGTTCCTTCCGGAACAATACTGATGATGGTTGTGAAGCCTTTGACTTTGCTGGACAGGGTCACGTTATTCAGACTGTCGAGTTGTCCGCGTTCCGTAACCGACACACGGAATGCACCGCGTGTCGCCTGGTCTGTAATATATGTGGTGTTCTTTTTCTGTCCGCTGGAGAAGGCAGAGAACAGTGGCGTGCGGACTGCAGGTACCAGAAGTACTACAGCTGCCATGATCAGAATTGCCAGGAGGAAAAGCGTTCCCTTGTTAGGGAGCCTGCGCTGTCGTTTTGTTTTCTGTGGAGAGTGCATTGAGTTCTGCTGCTGGTCGGAAGACGACTGGTTGGATGTCTTCTGTTCCAGTGAGTCCTGTTGAGTCTGTTGGTTCTGGGGGGAGTTGGCGGTGCTCATTGGTAGGTCTTATCGTTCCCGCGCGGTGTTGATAGAAATCATCTTCCCAAATGCCGTTGGCATCTATCTCCATAATACCCATATCTCGATAGATGTTAAGTCGGTTTTGCTCATAATTTACCCAGTTACTGATTAAACTGTTTTGTGCATCGAGTACCGATGATAACGCATTTAACAGGTTTAACCCCTGGTTACGCCCCGCCTGAGCAGGATCAGAAGTAGCTTCCACCGCACTGTCATACTGTAACGCAGCCAGGCGGATCTGGACCCGAGATGTTTCGAAGTTCTGACGCAACACATTCAGCTGTCGCCAGCTGCGTCTGATGTCAAACTTGATGTTATCCTGGGCTTCCATGAAGGTACGACGTTGTCGCTGGTAATTGATTTGAGATTCCCGATAGGCATTTCTCTGCTGTACTAATGACAATGGAGCCGTAAATTCAACCCCCGCCCGCAAACTGGCCTGACTACCGCGGAAGTCCAGAGGTCGGTTTTTACCGAGCGGAGTACTTACGTCTCCATCGACTACAACATTTAACACCGCTTCGAGCTCATTAGACCGCACTTCCATCAATCTTCTGGTATCCATCACGAAAGCACGCTCATTCATCAGGTCGAGACGATTATCCAGACCGATGCGAACCGCTTCGGTAATATCCATGTTAAATGGTTCCAGGGTAATGAGTTCCACACGCAAGCCAATCTCAATCACCTGCAAGCCCTGTGAAATTCTGAGCATGTCTTCCCGCAGATTGGCCATTTCCAGAATTATTTTCTTTTTCTGGTCATTTGAGAGATTATCTTCGCTCAGAAAGCCCCTCAGACCATCCAGGCGACTCTGCAATTCCTGAATCTCTTTTCGCACGCCTGAATACAAACGTATATCATTGGCAGAGCCCTGGCGGACCCGCTCCCGGTCCTCATCAGTCTCGAACCGACGTTTTCGCAGTGCCAGAATGTCTTCAGGAACCCCCTCGGTATTTTGTCCGAGCAGCATGTCAATGTTCGCGATATCCTGTTCGAGGGTTACCAGGGCATCCGTCTGCAGTTTTTTGATCAGTATCTCCAGACCATCGACAACTTTCAGCATGTCTGCTGTTGTGGGAGGAACTAAGTTGGGATCTCCCCAGTCTTCGACATAGACACTCGCCCAGACCTCGACGTAATCGTAAATTTCCTGTTCAATTTCCGGCAGGAGAGGATCGATCAACTGGAAGGGTTTCAGCAGTGATTCGTCGATACTCATCGGCATATCAGGTGGCAAGCCCATGAAGATTTTGAAGCTGCCCAGTGAGTCCTGATACTGACGTTCGATGGAACGCAAACGATTGACGGATTGTGCCAACCGCGTTTCCAGCTGAGCAACATCCAGCGTGACGACTTCGGTACGAATTCGTGAGATGAGTTCATTGACGGTTGCCTGGTAAGAATCTGCATCACTGAGTGCCAGCAGCATTTTTTCTTCTTCAGCACTCATCTCTCCTTTCCAGGAAAGCATCCGACTTTCATCATCATATTCCATCTTCTCAACGAGTGCCGGAGGAATGATCCAGTTATCGGGCAATTCTTCCAGGCGTTCCTGTTGCACTTTGGGTTTCTGTGATGACAGAGCGCGAAGAATTTCCACCTGACGCTCGAGTCGCTTGATGTTACCGCGTTCGTTATAGATCACCTGCAGCTGCTGTAACAGTTGCAGGAAGCCATTGCCGCCACCCACGGTATCGGTGAAGAAAATTTTACGGAAGCGGGCCAGGGTACGTGTCTGATAGAGCACGTTACGTTCATCCTGGGTCAGATTGTTGAGGACGACCTTTCTCCCCGCTCCCAGTAACAGTGGCTGAACGAGCGAGTAAGAAAGCACACTTACGGAAGTGGTCTGATTGGATCCGGAGAACAGCCAGAGTGTGTTATTCGCCAGTTCGACGGCCCACTGAGCACCACTGGGCAGCACCTGGTTCACACCAATGCGACTGGAGAGGTCGAGTTCCTGCGTTCCGTTAGACAAACGACGCCGGTTGAGATCGACCTGCGGATTCTGTCCGCCGACTCCGAGATATTTCACATCAAACTGAAATCGGCCGAACGTCAGATCGAGAGCCGACAGGAAGAGGTTTTCAATCTGGAACTGATATTCGCGACTGTTAATGTTCGCGATGTCGATAGCTTCCTGCAGCGTGACTTCTTCAAGCGCAGGCAGTTCGGTACCGGGAAGCGAATTCCCGGCCGCTGCCATTTCTGCACTTAACTCGGGAGAGATACCGTACTGCACGAGCCAGTCCGGGTTTTCGATACTGAGCGCGCGACCAAATTTGTGCCAGCTTTTGTAACCCTTCTTACACTGTAACCAATGCATGTAAACATTCGCAGCAGGGTCATCGGGAGGCAGCGGTTCGTGATTGGGATCGTAAGGATCATAGAAACGACTGCGCGGATCGGGCTCGACGTCGTAGCGGGGAAGTTCCCAGGCTGGGTCGTCGGCTTTTTCAGCCAGAATTTCATACGAATCCGCATTGGCCTGATCAGCCCAGAACGTGGGTGAGCAGCCGACCTGAATCAGGGACAGACCCGCCAGTAGAACTACCGCCAGGGCTGTTCTGAGTGATTCACATTGGGGATTGAATTTTGCGCGACTCATTTAAGAGCATCCATGACACTGAGTTTATCAAAAGCCGTGGTCCTGACAGGAAAGTTCCTCTTTCCATTCAGGCGGCAGGAATATCACGTAAGGCATAAGGGGCAGGGGATTCGGCAACGGTGTGTACTGTTTCCCGTTGCGAACGTTGAACCTGGGCTGCTTTGAGTAATGACTGCAGCATGCCGGTTAATTGACGGCGCTGATCCGGAGTGAGTGCGGCCAGCAGGCGTTGCGAAACGTTGCCGTGGTACTCTTTGACACGTTCCAGAATCAGGTAGCCTGCTTCTGTCACCTGCAGGACCCGTTTTCGGCGATCCTGCTGAGACTGTCGGCGTACAACCAGTTGATCACTCTCCATCCGCTCGATCAGCGTGCAGATGTTGGATTCAGACTGGCCCAGTTTGCGTGCCAGTTCCGACTGGGAGCAGCCGGATTCGCGAATGGCATCAATCACCTTTAAGGCGGCATACCGGACTTCGTTAATCTCCAGGTGAGCAAAACTGTTATTCAATGCCGTGCGGATCATGTGAGCGGTGCGAATCAAAAGATCGACCTGTTCGACAAATTCCTGGTGCTGCAGTGATCTCCAGTCTTTCTCGCTTGTGGGAGAGATGGTCGCTGGTTGGTGATCCTGTTCCATATCGAGTCAGCCTCAATTCTGTATATGCGTCTGATGAGTGAGCCTGTAGCTATTTTCCACCGGGAGGCGCGAAGCCCCTTCTTCATATTTCGGACATGAAGTATTAGTATCTGAAGGAGTTATCGGCATAACCCGCAAAGTTTTACATAAGTAATGTCCGATTTCTGGTTGCACTTTCCCTCACAGGAGTGAACAATCGAGTAATTCCACTACTACACTTTGCATTCAGAACCCCTTCCGGGAGAGCCAGTTACATGACACGAAGCGCACTCAGTCGTCGAATGACCCCCATCCTTTTATTCACCCTATTCGCCCTGATTAATGTATTCACGCCAATCAATGCTGTTCATGCAGACTCAAAGCCGAATGTGGTTGTGATTTACGCGGACGATCTGGGATATGGGGATCTGGCCTGCTTCGGGCACCCTACCATTAAGACTCCCCATCTGGATCAGATGGCGGAGGAGGGTATGAAATTCACCCAGTTTTATTCTGCCGCTCCGGTCTGTACTCCCAGTCGAGCCGCTTTATTAACGGGGCGCTATCCCATTCGTTCAGGGATGTGCAGTGATAAACGCCGAGTGCTGTTTCCCGATTCAGGGGGCGGCATTCCGGCCAGTGAAGTCACACTGGCAGAAGCGATGAAATCAGCCGGCTATCGCACGGCGTGTGTCGGTAAATGGCACCTGGGTCATCTGCCTCAGTTCCTGCCGACCAGCAATGGATTTGACAGCTATTTCGGCATCCCTTATTCCAACGATATGGACCGGGTTGCCGACCGTAAAATGGGACGAAAGATCTTCCTCGATCCGAAGGTTAAATACTGGAACGTCCCCCTGATGCGGGACAAAGAAATCGTCGAACAGCCCGCCGATCAGACCACAATCACCAAACGCTATACCGAAGAAGCGATCAAGTTTATCAAACAGGATCAGAAGCAGCCGTTCTTCCTGTATCTGGCCCACAATATGCCGCATGTGCCGCTGTTCCGCTCTCCGGCATTTGCAGACAAAAGTTTGCGGGGCCTGTATGGTGATGTCATCGAAGAAATTGACTGGAGCGTCGGTCAGGTGCTGCAGACACTGCGCGATGAGGGACTGGATCAGAATACGATCGTCTGGTTTTCCAGCGACAACGGTCCGTGGCTTATTTTTGACGCACAGGGAGGCTCAGCTGGCCTGTTACGCGATGGTAAAGGGAGCACCTGGGAAGGGGGCATGCGTGAGCCGACACTGGCCTGGTGGCCCGGTCATATTCCTGCGGGAACGGTCTCCCAGGAGCAGGGGAGCACGATGGACATCTACACGACCTCAATCAAGCTGGCAGGTGGTGCTGTCCCCACAGATCGCGTTGTTGATGGTGTAGACCTGACTCCGGTTCTGACGCAGAGCGGTCCCGGCCCGCGCGATGAAATGGTTTATTATCGTGGCACAAAACTGATGGCGATCCGCAAAGGACCGTGGAAAGCACATTTCATCACCAAACCCGCTTACGGCCGGGAACCATTTAAGGAACATGATCCGCCGGTACTGTACCACCTGGAGCATGATCCTTCCGAAAAGTACGACGTCGCCAAGGATCATCCCGAGGTTATCAAAGAACTGAAAGCGGCTGCGGAGAAGCATCGCAAAACGGTAAAACCGGTGCCTTCACAGCTGGAAATTCCGCTCACTCAAAAGTGAGCGGCCCGGCTTACCAGTAGCAGATATACCGCGGTCCATCCTGGTCTTCGCCGACCCGGAAATGGTGTTCCGCGCTGTGATCTTCGCTATGCGGCTGTGATCCCAGACGATCCCAGGCGGCACAGAACAGGGGCAGTTTGCCCGGTTCAAACCCCGCGCGGGGTGGCTCCAGTCGCTGATAGGAATCATGAATCAGCGCCAGGGCAACATCGACCACATGTTTGTCGTAGTCCGGCTGAAACAGGAGAACTTCCAGCGCCTGTGCTGCCTGCCGACAATGTTCGAATTCAGGATCACGAAGACATTCAGAAGACTTGCGTTCGATGAACCGCAGGAGGCTGTCAAAACCGAACTGGTTCAGCAGCAGTTTCGTGCGGGGTTCACAGATTAATGCCAGTCTGATCTGTTCGTGGAGTTCCTCGTCGACTTCACAGGGAATCGCCATCCGGCCGTAATCATCCGGGGCCAGTGATTCAATTGCTCTTACGACATCAGCACTCTGGGGTTTCTCAGTATTCATATTCGGAGCTGTTCACAATCTGGTGTTACCGGGATTCACATTTCCATGCAGCAGTCAGCCTGCGTCAGACAGATTATATCCCAAATCGGCAAACTGGTTCATTCCCAATTTCCCCTGAAATGCAAAAGAGCTGACCGGGTTTGCACTCGGTCAGCTCTGATGATTCTGGTTTTCGTTCAGCCTGTTTTTATTTCAGGAAGAAGTCATCCGGTCCTTTGTGGGTGTAGTAAGGATACTGGACGATTCCCAGTGGCTGATTCTGCTGAGGATAGACAGCCGCGGGCGGAACGTACTTATAGGTCTGGTAATGTTTAGGGCGTTTGTTGTAATGGTATGTATTTTTGTGACCGGTTTTCCAGCCGCCATTACCATAGCCGGGAGGGCAGTATCCACCGTGCCGACGATGTCCCATCTGCTGAATTGGAGCCTGCTGGCCGGCGTACTGCTGGTGCATTGCCTGTTGATGTTGCACCATTTGGGCCTGCTGCTGCATCAGGAATTCTCCATCAGCCGACTGACCCCGAATGACCTGACTATTCGAACATCCCACAAAAAGTGGCAGAATCAGACAAGCGGCCATTTTACATAACATGTGAGGCTTCATTGGCTTCCTTTCCCCCCTGGTTTCCTGTTTTGAGCGAAACTCAATTTTCACTCAGTCTATGATCAATTTGTTACCTGCTGCGAAAGCTGCTGCCGGCGGCCTGAGAGAGAGATACAGGATATGCGCCAGCAAATGACTTACTTCTTTTATCGGTCAGCGTGCACCAAACAATAGTTAAAATCCCCAAGAATTGGAAAACCACTGTAATATTCAAATCTGATCGACCTTGCAGAATCGTCAAAACCGGGATAAATTATCACAGTTCCCTACTCTCCTTCAGCCCTTACGAAAGATGGAGAGTCTGGGTCATTTACAAGTTTGAGTTTTCAGGCAAGACCATCGTCATTGACGGAGTGCTCATTTCGCTTTGTTCTTTGCCAACAAGGGAGTGTTCGGCGTGTTTGTAGCTGCATCATCACGTTGTTTTTCAGATGAATCGTTTGAAGTCAGTTGTGAACGTCTGACGGATCTGGAATACGATAAAATCGAGATCTGGATGGATGAAGAGAGTGATCACCTGAAACCATCAGAGGTCTCTCGATCGCCAGAGGATTTTTATTCGCGTTTCCGGGAAGCGACCCGCTTAACGCCAATCGCCTTCTGTCTGGAAAATGACATCGAACCGACGGCCTTTCAGTCATTGTGTAAAGCCGCCAAACTGCTGCGGATCGCACAGATCACGATCCCTGCTTCTCCGCTGGGGACACCTTTCAACTCGGAGATCGACCGTCTGAAAGCGTTGTTAAAGATCGCCAGTCGTGACGGTATCAGACTGTCAATCAAAACCAAAACCGGTCAACTTACAGAAGACCCGCGCACGGCAACAGAACTCTGTCAGTCCGTCAAAGGCCTGGGACTGACCCTGGACCCCAGTTATTATACGTGTGGTCCTCACAGCAATACATCTTACGACATGGTGTTCCCTTACGTCTGCCATGTGCACCTGCGGGATTCCACCAGCGATCAGGTACAGGTTCCGGTTGGTCTGGGAGAAATTGACTACAGCAGAATGATCAGTATGTTGGAACGTCAAAACTATCATCAGTTCCTGTCAGTAGAACTGCTGCCCTCACTCCTGAATGGTGTGGATCGTGCTCTGGAACTGCGCAAACTGCGGATGCTGCTCGAATCAGTCGTGATCTGAGCAACATCGACTCAACACTTCAAATCGAGTTGAAGTCATTTGAAACAAAAAACGCCGTCTGTTCGATTAAAGAACAGACGGCGTTTTCATTTGTTTTTCGCTTGAGCGAATGACTTATTTATAGTCATTCGGATTTCCGAACAGGCCACCACCGCCCGAACCAGAGTTGGTATCATCGGCATTGCCTCCCAGCAGCGGACCTTTGCGTTTCCGCTCGTAGGCAGGCTGTGATTCTTCTGCCCGTGCTTCAACAGCGTCTTCCGGTTTCTCGGTCAACGCTTTCAGTGAAAGGCTGATTCGCTTGCGGTTCGGATCAACTTCCAGAACTTTCGCAGACGTCTCCTGACCTGTCGTCAGCACTTCGGTAACGCGTTTTACCCGACGATGGTCGAGCTCACTGATATGAACGAGCCCTTCGAGTCCCGGCTCCAGCTCAATGAAAGCACCAAAGTCTGCCGTACGTGTTACCTTACCGGTAACTGTAGAACCGGTAGCGTAGCGATCTTCGGCCAGTTGCCAGGGATCCTGCTGGAGCTGTTTCATGCCCAGACTGATGCGGTTCTTTTCCTTATCAATCTTGAGGATCTTGACATTGATCTTCTGCATTTCGCTGAGCGCATCTTTGGGATGCTTGATGCGGTTCCAGCTGATCTCGCCGATGTGCAGGAAGCCATCGATGCCCCCCAGATCGACGAAGGCACCATAGTCCTTGATATTCTTCACGGTTCCGGTCAGCTCCTGACCAATGGCCAGTTTTTCCCAGAGTTCCTTCTGAATTTCTTCGCGTTCTGATTCGAGATACTTGCGACGGCTGACCACCAGGTTGCGTTTCTTGGGATTCACTTCGGTGATCTGCACGGTCAGCTTCTGACCCACAAATGGCTCGAGGTCGCCTACGAAATACAGATCGGCCTGGCTGGCGGGGAGAAATCCTCGCAGGCTGCCGACCTTGACTTCCAGGCCCCCTTTGTTCGATTTGTTGACGACACATTCCACCACCTGATCAACAGCGACAGCATCCCAGTCTCCGGCGGGTTTGTGATGTCCACGAGGCAGGGAGAGTTGAATCAGGCCTTCGGCTTCTTTGACTGCGGTGACTTTGACTTCGACTTCCTGTCCGATTTCGGGGGTTTTATCGCCGAACTGTCGCAGGGGAACAATGCCAGGAGTTCCGAGTGCCCGGCTTCCCAGATCGATGAAGACATCGTCGTTGTTGATTGATTCCACGATCCCCTTAAGTCGATCGCCTTCCGCCAGTCCTTCTTCCGAACTGCCTGAAGTTGTGGCAGGTTTTTCAGCGGCGGCGTCTGCGGCAGCTTCTTCTTCGCTGTATGACTTGGGAAGTTCCTGTGCGCCCTGACCAGAGAGGGCTGCTGCCAGTTCCGCTTCCAGATCATCGCCGAGGTCATCGACATCATCCGGAATATCGACCGGTTTAGCAGATTCTGCAATCTGCATCATGGCTGCTTCCTGGAGCTGTTCCTGAGTCACTTCGACTTCTGCTTCGGCGTCTCCTTCTGCATCCTCTTTCTTAGCGGGAGCAGTCGGTGCGGCGCCAGCTGAAGGAATGGCTTTGAACTGCGCGGGATCCACTTTTGGATTCAACTGAACTTTGCGTTCCGGCTTTGCGGCTTCGCTTTCCGCAACAGCAGGCTCTGTTGGCGCGGGAGCCTGATCTGCAGATGCAGACTCTGTTTCCTGCTGTTCAGCAGGCTGGCTTTCGGCTGGCTGCTGCTGTTCGGAAGAGGCCTGAATTTCTGCAGACGCTTCGCTGGTTTTGATTTCTTCAGTTGAAGGTTGTTCTGAACTCATGGGAGATCAACTTTCTCGCCTAATTACTTACTTCTAAAATTACAGAAACGAATGGATACGGACCGCCGGACCAGACCCGGGCAGGAACCTGCCCAGAAGCAAAACTTCGGTTTTCTTCTTTGCCAGCTATCTGAATTAATTAAAAGGGTATCACCGCTGCAGTGCCCCTGCAATTCGCAGGGCCTAGTTTTCCAATTTTTTCACTTTTGCATTTCTGGCTTTGACGCAGCGTAAACCGAGTGCAGGACTGATTGTTTCGGGTGTGATCTTCGCCCGAAAAGCGGATCGCAGCCGGTCATAGCGATCTGTCCAGGCGCCGCCCCGGGCAATTCGCTGCGGATTCTCTTCCATCGTATCCCACACACTACCATCAGTGGGTGCATTCTGATAATCATCGTGCCAGGGATCGGCAACGAACTCCCAGAGATAGCCGTGCATGTCATACAGGCCCCACGGATTTGGCTTGAGCGCTCCTACCGGAGGATCATTGCCGGCTGCATTTCCGGTATGCCAGGCATAGGGATCGAGTAGACTGGCCTCTTTTCCCATCTCACCCGGTTTTTGAGCCTGATCGCCAAAGCTGTAGGCAGTGTCGGTGCCGGCCCGACAGCAGTATTCCCACTCTGCTTCGGTGGGCAGGCGGATCATTTGATCTTTTCTGATCAGTCTATGCTTACGCAGCTGAATCGTCAGCTGATCACAGAACACGTTAGCGGTCTTCCAGTCGAACATCTCCGCGGAATTGCGGGGGCCTTTCCAGCGACTTGGATTACGGCCCATGATGGCTTCATACAGATTCTGAGGAACTTCGTATTTTGAAATCCAGAAATCATCAGTGAAGGTCACTTCATGTACAGGCTTTTCAGATGGCTCTCCATCCTCAGAGCCCATCTTGAAAGATTTTGGAAACTTCCCCTTGCCCGGTGTGATCAACACGAGTTCATCAACGAACTGTTTCAACAAGCGTATGTGTGCTTCTTCTTCCGCTTGCTTTTCCTTCTCCTTCTGGGCCTGTTCGATTTCTGCCAGCCGATCCTGCATCCAAGTTGATTTCTTACCGGGAACAAAGCCCTGATGTACGCGATCCAACATCGTTCCGGAAAGATTTGCCGGTAAGATCACCTTACTCCGCTCAAAGATCTGAACGTCCCCGAATTCCCCCAGGTCTGAACTGGCCACGACACCTGATGTTTTTTTCGGTATCTGCTGTTGTTGCTGGGCGATGACCACGTGAGAACTGACACTTAATAGCAGCATCAATACAACTGACAGGCAGACCTGCCTGTGGACAATCGACGTGAACGATTTCTGATGAGTCATATGCTTCACTACAGATCGGGATTTTGTTAGGGTACACTTTTCAACTTTGAATTTTACCAGCGCAGGACTTGAACTGAAAGTGGAGTCGGGATTTCGACCGGCTGGCTTTCCAGTTTCTGCTCTGCCTGTTTAATGCCAGTCAGGTCCGTACATGACAGAATCAGCCCGTTCTTTTCCCCGCAGTATCGATCTGCTATCGCATCAGGAATCCCGTCTGGCCGTCGTAGACGTTCAGGAAAAACTGCTGCCCGTCATTCCCCAGGGAGATCAGCTGGTGGCACGCATTCAGCAACTGATTCAGGCAGCCCGGCTGTTTAAGATACCATTAAGCTGTAGCGAGCAGTATCCCAAAGGCCTGGGACCGACGGTTCCCGAGCTGGCAGAGATGCTGCCTGCCCCAAAGGAAAAACTCCATTTCAGTGCCAGTGAGTGTCTGGGCTGGGGCGCTGCTGCCAACATGGCTGACAGTAGAACCAAAGTCGTGCTGACCGGCATTGAAGCACATATCTGTGTGCAGCAGACGGCCCTGGATCTGCTCGCGCTGGGATATCGCGTGACCATTCCCGTCGATGCGGTTGCCAGTCGGAATCAGCTCGACTGGGAAATCGCACTTAAGCGGATGGAGAATTCGGGAGCCAGCATTACCACCACTGAGTCAATTCTGTTTGAATGGTGCGAGGTGGCAGGTACCGAGGAATTTAAACAGATCAGTCGCCTGGTGACTGGAAAAAAATGAGTCACCTGGAGTATCGTCGTTAAGAGACCTGACCGCGTTCCATTTAACCTGAACGAGTACCAATCATGAGTATCGAACATCACCAGCATCCTCCCGTCCATCCTCCCCGTCGCACTCTGATGGGCCCTGGCCCCAGTGATGTTTCTGCCAGTGTGCTGGCCGCACTGGGCGCACCGACCGTAGGCCACCTGGATCCCTACTTCCTGAAAGTCATGGATGAAGTGCAGGACATGCTACGGGAAATCTTCCACACGCGGAACGAACTGACGCTCGCAGTCAGCGGGACCGGCAGCTCCGGAATGGAAGCCTGTGTGGTGAACCTGCTCGAAGCGGGCGACAAGATCGTGGTCTGCACCAACGGTGTCTTCGGCGGTCGTATGGCGGATGTGGCGGGTCGCATTGGAGCTGAAGTCGTTCAGATCGAACGTCCTTTTGGAGAAGTCTTTTCAGTCGAGGAGATCAAAGAAGTCCTGGAGAAAGAAAAGCCAAAGGTCCTGGGAATCGTACACGCGGAAACATCCACGGGAGCGGCTCAGCCGCTGAAAGAGATTTCGGAAGCAGTCCACGAAGCCGATGCTCTGTTGCTGGTCGACTGTGTGACCTCACTCGGGGGGATGCCCGTCAAAGTGGATGAATGGAACATCGACGCCGCCTACAGCGGCACCCAGAAATGTCTGAGCTGTCCTCCCGGACTGGCGCCGGTGACCTTCAGCTCACGTGCCGTCGCCACTATGGATGCCCGTAAGACCAAGGTCTCCAGTTGGTACCTGGATATGTCGATGGTCCGTTCATACTGGGGAGACTCACGAGCCTATCACCATACTGCACCGATTAACATGAATTATGGCCTGCATCAGGCGCTGCGGCTCGTCCTCGAAGAAGGGCTCGAAAACCGCTTTTCGCGGCATTATTCCAATCACTGTGCCCTCAAAGCAGGTCTGAAAGCGATCGGAATCGAATTCGCCGTTGGGGAAGATCACCAGCTGCCGATGTTGAACGCCGTCAAAATTCCGGATGGCATCGACGATGCGACCATCCGCGGTCAACTGCTGAAATGGTTCGGAATTGAGATCGGTGGCGGCCTGGGCCCCATGAAGGGCAAAACGTGGCGGATTGGTCTGATGGGCGAAAGCAGCTGTAACACGAACGTGCTGCAGTTCCTCTCGGCTCTGGAACTCTGTCTGCTGCAGGCGGGTTACCAGCTGACCCCGGGGGCCAGCGTTGCCGCTGCAAATGATTTTTACCGCACAACTATCACAGGCTGACCTTCCGGTCGGCTGGAACTTTCAGATTCTGGTCGATTCCCGGCAGGATTTTGTGATGCGTGCGGGTAAGAATTCCGATTCCTAAGATACGACTCTCATGAGACTTGCCGACCACCAAAGGTCGCGTTATATTGAAATGAGATTGAAAGCTGACTCAAAAAGTTTGCTTTTCAGTTTTGTGAGAAAATTTTCGAACATTCTCATGAATTTTTGTGTCGAATGAGTGGCAATCACCAAAATGATCGCCTATCATCTCCGACCACCTGAAAGGGGCCGTAGCTCAATTGGTTAGAGTACCGGACTGTCGATCCGGGGGTTGCGGGTTCAAGTCCCGTCGGCCTCGCTTTTTGGTTAAAACTGTAAAAGGACATCGAATCATTGATTCGATGTCCTTTTTTCATTTGATACCAGCCTGTAACGGTATAAGCTGTTGCTGCACATTGACTGAACCATGACTGGTTCAGTCCGGAGAGCGAGGGTGATAGACGACTTTCTATTAACGCTGGCCGCGATCGGCATCCTGCTGGGTGGCTTTTTCATTATGATCGTGGCGGTCTGCCTCTGGGAAAAGCAGTCGATCCAACCCTTCTATTTTCCAGATCCGGGTCAGGAATATCCCCCGGTCCAGGCTGCAACCAAAGCGAACAGCGAAGCCTTCCGGCTCGGCTTTGATCATGGCTGCCTCTGTCATTTTGGCAAAGCCCAGATGTATAAAGTGCGTTTTGACTTCTGGACCACACCCGACTGTTCAACCATCGCCACCGTCAGTGGTGGTACGATCCTGAATATACCGAACAAAGCAATCTGGTTCTTCACTAAGTCAACCGATGGACGCGTACTGGCTACCACCAACGAGATCGGGGCACAGGACATTTCCGGCGTGCTGGAACAGTCGACCTGGTCCAACTACGAGTTCGAGGCCCTCTATCAGAAACACCAGGCGCGACTTGAGGAAATTGCAATCGAGCCTTTCGAGGCGGACAATCCTGTGGCCGGCTATTTTCAAATCCGGAAAAAGCAAGCCGAGCAACTCGTCAAACACTCAGACGCTTATTACCTGGATGAAGAAGAACTGGTCTGGCGGTACAATCTCAAAGGGGCACTCAAGTATTACTTCATCTCGCAATGGGTACGGCCTCTCAAACGAGGATTGCGTTCGCTGGGCCTGGTGAAAGGATAGAGCGAATTGCGAGTTCAGGATAGCAGGCTGTAATCGGAGAGACAGAAACTGAAGAGGCCGAGTTCCTCAAAGTCATCATCGGGCTCCAATTCAATGCGGCACATTAACCGAACGTTTCCGGCCGTGACAATCTGAATCACTCCAGGTAAAGTCGGCACATCCTGAACGGTGAAGGGAATCCTGGCATCATCCAAAGCAGCCTTGAGCGTTTCGGCCAGCATTTTGTCGTGGATCACCCAGGGATCGATGTGCAGCGTCTTGCCGCCCGTGGGGATCTCAAAATCATCACTGAAGATCTGAAACAGCTGATCCGCCCGGCTGAAATAGAATTCGATGTCGCCATACTTCCAGATCGTCGCGGTCTCAACATTTTTCGCATTGGATGGGCCCCACAAATCGGGTGATCCCAGCAGAGAACTGACAGACTCGCGTGACATCCCCAGTGAAATCTCTCCCAGGACGCCGGTTCTGAAAAATTCTTCTAAACACACTGCAAGCATGTTGCCTCTGCTTTATACTGGAACCGTTGATTTAGATTTGCTCTCATCCAGTTGACAGTTGCATGGCGAGTAAAGTTCGCAGCTCTGAAATCATTTTCAGGACTCTGCTGATACAGAAAACATACCCAAACAGGAATTGATATTTTATGGTTGATATCTCGTCCTATCTGCCGGAACGGACGATCAAACGTCTGCGCTGCGTCGAAAGTGGAACGTGTGTGCTATTGGATCCAAATCCGCCTGACTGGAAACGGGCTGAAATTACTGGGCCCCGGAAACTCGCCGCTACGGATGCGGAACTATTGAGCCAACTGCTGCTGAATCCTGATTCCTGGTATCGTTGCAAAAAACGCTGTCTGCCCAGCGAGACTGCGATCTTCAGCCTGGAAGCCATTTCCGGAAAAGTAAATGTCTTCATTGACATGTCCTGCGCCGGCTGGCGGGTCCTGAAGCCGTCACATGCTCAATCTTCAGCTTTCTTTGATCCGGTCTATCGAGAAGTACGAGGCATCCTGCAACGAACCTTTCCAGAGTTAGCTTCTCGGCACGCACGCGCTCTGTGGAAACAAGGTGTCATTCATGATCTGTGCCAAAAAGCCAGGCAGAACAGGCGGGAACCCGAATAAGCCTCGCAACGCCTAATAAAACTTCTTCTTGACACGTCGCCTGGGACTGATACGATAAATTGGTCCACCTCTTCATTTGAGTTCGTTCACTTCTCTACTCAATTCTCAAAAGTCGACGAAGGAGATGTCACATGATTTATGCACTACATCCATTTCCCCGTCCTCCTGCAAAGACAGGCCCCGAGCAACCACTACCTGACATTCGCGAAACACTGGCATCCAGACCCGCTTGTCAAAATGAGCGCGCAGTTGCGAATACACTTCTCCTGGATGTCATTGTTGACGGACTCCACGATATCGGGGTGCCATTTTACATCACTCATTGTCATGAGACGCACGGTGATTTACATCTGTCCGTGACAGCGGCCGGTCAGGGCCACGAAGTCGCAGCGGGGGATGAATTGCGCGGAGGACTGTTTATCCGCAACTCGGAAACGTGCCGCTTCGAAACACTGGTCTGCACCCGACTGTTTCGGGTTGTCTGTGAAAACGGCGCCTTGATGGAATGTGAAAAAGAGCAGTCTTTCACGATCGCCGAAGAGGGCGTCCCCCCTGGTGACTGGCAGGCGCAGGTCAAACGAATCATTCAGCTTTCGTTTGATCAGGAGCACTTACGCTGGGATTTTCGGCGTTTTGAAGCCACCACAAATCAGATTATTATTACCCCCTACGAATTCCTGTTACAGTTGCACGCTCAGCGATTGATCGACGATGACGAACAGTCCGCCATCCAGGCGGCCTTTCAGGAAAATGCAGACTTTTCTATGTATGGTCTGATCAATGCAGTGACGCAGACGGCACATCATCACCGGGCCAGCGACCAATGGATTCGCGCGTTTGAAATTGAACGACTGGCAGGAGAAATTTTAAGGGGAGATCATAATCTGCGCGCGTATGAATTTGCGATGTCGTGATTGCGGGTCATCTGGTTTCTGACCGCTGAAAAGACAGATAGATGAAATGCGCTCAACGACTTTCCGCAGACGTTTCAATCACAGACTTACTGATTGTGTGAACCAGATCATCTTCGGAGGCGGTGTACTCTTCCAAATCCAATGCGTGAGAACGGGGCAGGGTAATCTGCAGGCCGCCGACAAGGGTATCGATGAGTTGAATTCGATCCCGGGCGAACTCAGCATCCTGGACCACTGTCACATTACCAGCGTAGAGATTGATGAAGTACTGGGTCTGCTGGAGGTAGTTTCCGTTATTGTGCGAAAAGCGCAGGGTCCCGTTTGGCGTGACGCGTACATTTTCTACTCGTTCCAGTTCGATCGTATGCCGCTGGAGTTTCACGGTCTGCGTGCTGGCTGATTTCTGATCCTGAGGAGTTACCATCAGAATGGCGAAACCAATCAACAGAACGGCGATGAGACTCAAGGCGATTCTATCCATCATCATTCTCCAGAAAGAACGTGCCTGCTTTCAAGAATCACGATTGTGATCCTAACTCATCAGCCTGCTTAATCAAGGAGAATGTCGTGTTTTTCTAGAGAGGGATGTTGAGCGTAAGCAATCCAGTTGGATAAACCCTGTTAAGTTTATAAGTTAAATCAGTCTGAGGTAAATCCTGTATCCGGATAACGATGATGCAATTTATAATCTCTTATGAGCTACGAAACCATGGATGGGCGATCGTCTCCCTGTCCGACGGTCAGACAACAGTGGAACGTGCTGCCTCCGGTTTGCATGACAGCCTGCTTGATCTGGCACAGATGGCATTATCAATTCTCAGTGGGTCCTCGGATTCAACAGCCTGTTTCCTCGACGAGCCGGGGGAATTACAACTGATAGTCAGACAAAATGATGAAAAGGCAAGCTATGAAGTCCTGTGGTTTCCGGATGGGATGAGAGGAAAAACAACTTCTCGCCAAGATAGTGAGATTCTCCTGCAAGGTGTGACAACAGGCCGGCGCATCGTGCAACAGATTAACCAGGTTCTTTGGAAAATTCACGAACAGATTGAAGCCAGGGATTATCACCGGCGCTGGGGTAAAGAGTTTCCGCTGCACGAGTACCAGCGATTGGCGGAACATGCTGAAAAAATGTGAAGACTAAATTTTAAAAACATATCGCGAAAGTATAAATCATGATCGACCCCTGTTTTGAACTGGGGTTCTCTCTGGAACTGGGCGGCCAATATTCCTGGCGTCTGAAAGAGGGAGAACTGCGCTATCGCGGGACCCGGGAATTTGCGGGGCTGATTGAAGGTCGTATTCCCGCCTCTGACGAGCAGGTTGAATGTTTCGTTGCAGCCCTGGCCCTGGATCTGCTGGATACCTGGAACTGGCGGGACGACTATCATCAGCAGGACGTGCAAATGGATGTGCTGGACGGAGGGCACTGGTGGCTCAAGGCAAAATTACATGATCGTGTCTGTCACACCGCTGGCGAGAACGCCTATCCCTCGTATCATGATCCCAGACAGACAACTTTGAACCCGGAACGATTCGACCTGCTTCGCGCTGGACTCTACGAGGCGTTTCAGATCGAGCACTTTATCTATCAGGCCCGCTGGCGACAACAGCAGGCAGAACGCCTCGCTTCTGACGTAACGAGTTCCCAGGAATAAGCGGATTGTGTTGTTCGATGTTATCGCGATAAAATCACACGTTTATCGGGGATCACACAAAGCCCCCTCTTTAGTTTGCCTCCCTTCAAAAGATAGTTTCCCCCGCATGGACTTTAACGAAGACTTCAACAACTGGCTGACCGCTGCGCCCTCTGAGGACATTCCGGATGATGTAGCAGCGTTCCATTTTAATCTGTATGAATCTGCGGGTGACGATGAGATCAGGTTTGGCATCGACCTGGTCGGCACAGGGAGTTTCGATCTTGAAGATGATGACTGGGCCTGCGAGGAGGTCTGGACGCCTGAGCAACGAATGCTGTATATTCCCCTTGAGGCCTCCGGGACAGAGTGGGAGGCGTGTCTCTCCTGCATGAAGTCTCTGGTTCAGAATTATCTCAATACAGTACAGGGCCCTGCTGAAAAGCTGAAGTCCGGAGCCGCGGTCGGCATCGGGTTTGTGGATGGTGACATCGAACTGGCCTGGCAGAGATAAAGCGTATACGAACCGCGACTGGTCGGCGACTAACACAACAAGCAATTCAACTGAACGGAGTCAGAACAGTATGAAGACAGTCTTGATCACCGGTGCTTCTGCCGGATTTGGAAAACTGGTTGCTGAGAAACTACTGGCGAAAGGCTATACCGTATACGCGGCAGCACGGCGGGTCGAGCGGATGCAGGACCTGGAAGCCAAAGGCGCTCATGTGATGCACATGGATGTGACCGATAACGAATCCGTCAAAGCGGGAGTGGGGCGCGTTCTGGATGAACAGCAGCGAATCGATGTGCTGTTCAACAACGCGGGCTACGGTTCGTACGGCACAATTGAAGACATCCCACTGGAAGAGATTCAGCGTCAGTATGATGTCAATGTCTTCGGCATGGGACGCTTAATCCAGGCGGTTCTCCCCCAGATGCGTCAGCAGCGTTCGGGGACTATCATCAATACATCGTCAGTAGTCGGTCAGATTTCAACAGCCGTGGTGGGCTGGTACGCTTCGACCAAACACGCCGTCGAAGCTTTTTCGGATGCGCTGCGGATGGAGGTCAAGCCGCTGGGAATTGACGTGGTCATCATCGAGCCGGGCGCCGTCAAAACCGAATTCGACGAAGTCGCCTTTGGTACCCTCGACAGCCTGGATCTCGCGGAAGACTACAAACCTCTGGTCTCCGGCTTCCGTAAATATACCGGCGCGATGTATGCCAAGTGCCCGGGTCCGGAAGGGACAGCGAACGCCGTGATCAAAGCGATCGAGGCCAGGAATCCCAAGACCCGCTACGCAACAACGATGGACGCTAAACTATTGCCCCGCGTGAAGCGACTGTTGACAGACAAGCTGTTCGATAAGGTTGTATTGAGTCAGATGAAGTAGAGTTTTTCCAACGAACCTGTCGTCCCTGTTACTGTGTCCTGCTCCTCGACGATCAAGTGCATCTCAATTTACAGATAGCAGGAGAAACCAATGGCAGGTCCCGCTGCAGGCATTATCCTGCCTGAGCCTCTGACTCAAGTGCAAAAGAACGACATTTTTCTGTATCTGGAGAGTATTGCATCTCAGATTCATGGGAAGTACGACTACTCGATCGAAGGACGTCCCTTTCTTTACACAGAGGGAACGGAAACTGACGATGCACTCCAGATCTACATCGACGAAGCGGTTCCGGAAGTGATTGGCTGGATCCCTCAGGATTCGATCGGCTTCGCAGCCATGTGCAAGTCGGAGCAGGATCATCGGATTCTGGGAGAACTCTGCCTGTACTTTGCCCGTGAACTATCAGGACTGATTGATTTTGGCTGGACGCTGGGAAAGCTGACTGACTACTGCGGAACGCTTTATGAGATTTACTACGACAAGCACAACGGCTTGAACCAGTTTTATCATGTGGGAGATGCAGAATTTATGGAATACTGGCTGCAGCACCCCGGCTTTCACATGATCAAATAGCAGGGCGAACGTTAACAGCCTACTTCTGGGGTTGCTCACTCTTGATTAGTTTAGTGACCTGAAACACATGCTCGAAATGAAACCCGGTTGTTGCAACTTGCGGGATATCAGCAAATGCTTTGCGGGGAATTCCGCCAAAGCGTCCGATCTCGTATCCGCGAAGATGCACTAGAGTTCCATTGGCAGGGAGCAGGGTCCTCGCGAATGAAAATGTTTCGAGCGTGATCATGACCGGCTTCTTAAGTTTCTGATCGCCAACCTTGTGAACCTGCATCCGTTTCTTTTTGCGCCAGGCTTTTGTACGCCCTGTTTCTTCATACATCATCCGACCTTCAATCTCGATGATGTTACCAAATCCCTGACCGATCAGAGGTCGAATGACAGAGAGTTCCTCTTTCTCTGCAGCAGCAAGCCCACCACAGATACTCAGCAGGATCACACAGGTTGTCAGAGCATGTTTCAACATCTTTTCTCCGGTTTCCCTCGAAAGGATTTCGCCTGGTCTGGTTTACGACCACTGTTCTGCTGCACTACTTCATCCTATCCGGGTATCGATGTCAGTCAAATCATTCCTGGATAGACGATTCGCAACGCATTCGCTTTATTTTGCTTTCGTCGCACGGTTACAGGGTTTAGAATGAAATCAGTAAATGGGATCGAGAAGTATTCTGATTTCTCAGAGGGGCATCATGAACTTCAAACGGGGACTCATCGCCGGCGTGATTGGTACCGCAACAGGTGCCCTGCTGCCCGTCATCCTGATTGGCGGCTATACCCTGCTTTACTGGTTCTGGCACGATTCCCCCGCAATGGACCGCGAAGCTGATCTGAATTACTGGCGCACCTATGGGGCGGGAACGGTAACTGGTATGGCACTCTTCTTTGGCCTGAGTGCCTGGGCGACTTATACTCCGCCCGGAAAACATCGCTTTGTCGGCACTTTGGGAATCCTGACTCTGTGCTCGTTGCTCCCGATGATTTTTCTGGATCTGATCCTTGGGTCTTCACCCCCGACTCACAAAGGCATGGAGCATCAGACGGACTGGTCTGATATTTTGTTTTTTTCATTACCACTGCTGGCGGTCGCCTGTCTGATTGTACTCTTCCGCTGGTTCCGGACCTCTGACTCTGAAGCGACCGCTGCGTCTCCCCAGTCTCATCCGGGTTGAGAATCCAGTCCTTTGCCTGCCTGACGATCGATCAGGGTGCGCGTTCAACGACCAGTTGATTACACCGTTGTGAGAGCGCCAGAGGCTTTGCCTGGTAGATCATGCCTGAAATGTATTTAACCAGTCAGCGCCAATGGTACGGCATGTGCTTTGAATATTGAGAGGCTGTTCTGCAGAGCAGTTCTAAAAACAGCATTAGCCCTACATTTCATAGACGGGAGTTTTCCATGCCTGCACTGATTCGGTTCTTTCTCATACTCAGCATGGTGGCAGGAGGTCCGTCGGTCAGCAGGGGGCAGGAACAGGAGCCGGCAGAATCAGCGCCCGCGGAACCGCAGCCGGTTGAGGAGACGGTGCCGGCGCCGAAAGCGGTAAATGTCACGCCAGCCGCCCTTGATGCAGATATTTCGCGACGACTGACTCACATTCTGGAAGCAACAGAATGGTTTACCGAACCGGAAGCAGACGTCGATGAAGGAGTCGCCTTTCTCACGGGAACGACTGACGATGAAAAGTACCGCACCTGGGCCGGAGAACTGGCGCGGAACACTCAGGATGTCGTGGCGGTGGTCAACCGGATTCAGGTAAGACAGCCGCCCCTGTGGGACATGAGCGCGTCATTTTTGCCAATGCGGGAGATACTGCGGAACACGGTGCGCGCGATTCCGACTATTATCATGGCACTCTTAATCCTGCTGCTGACCTGGCTGAGTATGCTGCTCTGCGGCTGGGTGGCGGATTGGACATTGCTGAGTCGCGTGGATAACAAGCTGTTGAAAGGGGTACTGCGAAAAGCACTGCTGTTGATTGTTCTCCTGTTCGGCATTTACCTGGTGTTGCAGATCTCCGGTCTGACGCGACTGGCGACTACCGTGATTGGTGGGACCGGGCTGATTGGTTTGATCATCGGGATCGCCTTCCGGGACATTGCAGAAAACTTCCTGGCCAGTATTCTGATCAGCATGCAGAATCCGTTTCGCTATGGTGATCTCATTGAGGTCGAAGGGGTTGAGGGCTTTGTTCAACGGGTTAATACCCGAGGTACCCTGCTGATGACGCTGGAGGGCAATCACGTTCAGATTCCGAACTCAATCATCTACAAGAGCAAGATTGAGAACTTCACCTCGAATCCCAAGGTCCGGCTCGACTTCCTCATTGGAGTCGGATACGACGTGCCGCTCATCGAAGCGCAGACACTTGCGAAAACGACGCTGGGACAGCACCCGGCTGTGCTCGACGATCCTGAACCTCTGGTACTGGTCGAAAACCTGGCAGCCTCGACCGTGAATCTGCGACTGTATTACTGGATCGACGGCCATAAGCACAGCGTACTCAAAGTCAATTCCGCGTTAATGCGTCAGGTCAAGACGGCATTCGAAGAACAGGGATTCTCGATGCCCGACGACGCGCGCGAAGTCATCTTCCCGCAGGGAGTACCAGTTCAGATGCAGGAGGCGGAACAGGACCTCCCCATGGAGCCGGCTCCCGCGCGACTGCCTTCCCGACCGCGGCCCGTCAACCTGATGGACGAAGAGACGGTATCGGAGGCGGAAGGGGAACTGACCAACGAATACAACGACATCAAACGCCAGAGCCAACAGGCCCGCGATCCGGAAGAAGACTCAACCGATCTGTTGGCGGATACGCCTAAGCAGGATGTGGAGTAACCCGACCGCCGAGCAGGATAGCAGTTCAGTTGCGGTACAGAGCATTGGCCAGGAGACCGAAGGCAAAGGCGGAGGCCAGCAGATAGATTCCCCCTGCCCCCAGATTCTCAGTCATGGCAATTAAGGCACCCACAATGCCCAGAAACCCGGTGACAATCGATCCAAAATAAACCATGCCTGCGGTAGCGGTGGCTTTTTGACGGAGTTCAGTTTCCTGATTTGTTGTTTCCATGAGCGTGTCTCCTTAGATTAAATAGTCTTGAGACGTCAGTAACAGAGCCACTGGAACTTTCGGCTCTCCAGCAACATTACAGGCAGCAGTTTTTCTCATCCAGTTCCACAATACCAGGCGCAGCCGAGTGCGCACACCAGGATCAGCAGGGAAATCGGAATTCTAAAGACATACACAAAGTCAGCCAGGCTCAACCAGATGAGGACTCCGGAAGGAACTTCCATCCCATAGTTCTGTTCTCTTGAGAGGTCTCCACCGCGCTGCTGCAGTTCCTGTCGAAATGCATGCCTGACCACCCAGCGGAACAAAAAGATTCCCAGGATCAACAGGCCGGCCACGACGAGTGCCATCAGGTAATTCACTATTGTCCTATACCAGGATTACTGTTCCTCGTCCTGCTTGCGTTGCAGCAGGCGTCGGTGTTTTTCCTCTTCACGTTTCTGTCGTTCCGAGTACAGGCGTTTGATATGTACCTGGGGATCGCCGGTAATCAGTCGTGAGCGGCGAGTCTTCCAGATGTAGTTCCAGAGCCAGTCCAGCATGACTTTGAAGCGGTTACGGAACCCGACGAGAAACATCACATGCAGGATATTCCAGGAGATCCAGCCCAGGATACCGCTGTAATGTACCTTGCCGATCGCAGCGATCGCGTTGCCCCGGCCAATCATCGCCATGGAACCTTTGTCGTAATAGCTGAATGCGGGACGTTCTTTAGGCGGATTGCCCTCGAGTTCCTGCTTAATGATCTCGGCAACAAAGCGGCCCGTCTGGATCGCGCCCTGGGCGACGCCGGGAACCGGCTTTCCGGTTTTGGCATCGGTCGCATGGGCCGCATCCCCTACGACGAAGACTTCGGGATGACCGGGGATTGACATGTCCGGATTGACGACAATCCGGCTGCCGCGATCGGTCTCGACGTCCAGTTCTTTAGCCAGGTCCTGTCCCTGAACGCCCGCCGCCCAGAATACGTTCTCGGCGGGAATGGTCTCGTCGCCGATGACGACCCCTTCCGAAGTGACGTCGTTCACATGCACCTGCAAATGGATCTCGACGCCCATTTTTTCGAGTACTTCCTGAGCTTTCTTGCCCAGATCTTCAGGCATGGGGCCCACAAGTCGTTCCCCGCCATCAACGAGAATCACGCGGGCCATATCACAGTGGACATTGCGGAATTCTTTGGGCAGTGTTTCGGTGGCGACCTCTTTCACGGCGCCTGCCAGTTCGACGCCCGTCGGTCCGCCCCCCACGATAACGAAGGTCAGCTTTTTGCGGCGGGACTCTTCGTCGGCCTCCCATTCCGCTTCTTCGAATGCGAGGAAGAGACGGCGACGGATTTCCAGGGCATCGTCAATCGTTTTGAGACCGGGTGCGTGCACACGAAATTCGTCATGTCCGAAGTAGGACTGCTGGGCACCGGTGGCGATGACCAGGTAATCGTAGTCCATTTCACCCCCATCAAACTGCACGATCTTATTATCGAAGTCAATGTTGGTGACCTTGCCCAGGGCTACGTGCACGTTCTTCTGTTTCCAGAGGATCTTGCGGATTGGCGCGGCGATATTCGCGGGATCGAGTTCTCCGGTTGCCACCTGGTACAGCAGAGGCTGAAACAGGTGGTAATTCCGTTTGTCGATCAGATCAATCTCCACCGCGACATTCTTGAATGCCTTGGCGACGTTGATGCCCGCGAAGCCTCCGCCGATGATGACCAGCCGTGGCAGTTCCTTAGAAGTCTGATTCATAAAGTTCTCAATTCCTGGTGTGAGTAGAGCAGCGCAGAATTCCGGGGGATGTCAGGGCGGAGTGTCTGTCAATCGAAGACGTGCCCGTGATCGTAGCGCTCGTCCTTGCCTGCCGCTGCGGTCAACGCAGCCACATTGGACTTGGTGAAGAAGCCCTCGTAGGCATGGCAGCGTTCCACATATTCGGTAATCAGAATCGAATACTGTGAATGCTTGGAGAAAATCTGTTTCAGGTTGGGTTCATCCAGACATTCCCCGACCACGTGAGCCAGGAAGGGAATGCCTTTGTCTTTGAGAGTCTGGACGACGTAATCCACATTTTTCTCACCAGACTTATGATCGCCGTCGAGTACTTCATATGCCACGTGGTGCAGGCGACGTCCGTAATTGCGTACGAAGTCTTCAGTAGGCATCGGCAGATTTTCGAACGAATTCACAAAGGAAGGTGTGTTGTTGGCCGTGAAGACCTTGGCGGGCGACTTTTTATCATTGTCGACGTAGCCATTCCGGGTCACGTTCGTAGACGAGTTCATCTCCGAAATATTGTATGCCCCCCAGAAGTAGTGATTGGACATCGTCAGAAATTCCAGGATGGCATCTTCCCGCTCGCCAGCCAGAATACGGGTTGCCAGGTGATCGACCCCCAGAACCAGCTTATTCAGCTTATGGGCTTCACCGAAGGCGAGTACCTGGTTCAGCGAATCCATCACTTCAGGTTCGAGTTCGAAGGGGGTTCCCAGTTGGAGCACATCGTAATCGTCGATGTTCTCCTGCGTATAACCGACCCGGTTACAGGTAAAATCGGAAGGGAAAGTGAAGACGAAATGCGAGTCAGTGAAGAACGGGTTCTTGGTTTCATGATGATAATTGAAACGGACGCTGTGCGATTCGAGCGTGCTCCGCGTTTCGTTCACATCTTTAGTACTGAAGATTTCGCCGATGTAGCGGGCGTTCGGCTTTTTGCTGGAGAGGGGATACAGCCGATTGAACATGGTGATTTCGTCGGCGTAATCCTTGTCGCGTGGCTCCAGAACAAACATCCGCGGGTAATCGGGGTGCGAGGTGAGCACGTAGACGTTGTGTGTATTATTCTTGAAGGCCGCTGAAAAACGATAGGGGCCCATCAGGTAAAGTTCATGCAGGTAAGGCAGCACTTCTCCGGTTTCAACCTGCAGCACGATCCCCCGCATCGTTCCGAGCAGATCTTCGATCCCGCTGGCCTTGCGGCGTTCGAAGATTTTCATCCGGTATTCTTCGAAAAACTCAGAATTCTTTTTATCGCCGCCCGGCTGATAGGTCATGGGATCAATGCTCACGGATGCTTTCCTTTTCTGAAACCTGAAATGCGTGGTTATCTTCCTGAACTGAACGGGAGAAAAGAACCAGGGAGAGAATGTGTCAGCCCGGGACATTCTTCCATGGCAGATGCTATGTTACCCTGTCCGATTCGAATTGTAATCGCTGTTTTCTTAACTTTTCGGGTCCGTTCTTAATTATTGGATTCTTCACAGAGGCCGAGTTCCGGGATACGGATGCTAAAGCAGAAACCTGAAACGCAAATCCGGAATGACAGGCGTCGACTCAGCGACTATGCTGGGGTTACTGTAGCAATTCATGCGTTTGAGGTGTAGGGGGATTTGAGAACCATGCCACGTTTGATTGAATTGAGAATTCAGGCATTCCTGTACTGCCTGCTGCTGGTCCTCGGCGGCTTCACTTGCTGCCGGACATCGCTGGCGGAAGACTCCCGACGCCCGAATATTGTGATGATCATTTCCGACGATCAGACCTATCGCGATTTCGAGTTCATGGGAAACAGGCAGATCAAAACTCCCCAGATTGACCAGCTGGCAGCCCAGTCGGCCCGGTTTGTCAACGGCTATCTACCGACGAGCGTCTGCAGTCCGTCACTGGCGACATTGCTGACCGGCCTCTATCCGCATCAGAGCGGTATTCATTACAATCACCCTCCGCCAGGCAATAGTGCCTTCAACCGGATGACCTCCCGCAAGGAGTACGAGCAGACCCGCAACCCGGCTTTTCAATTGATTCAGTCCGTCGATACGCTGCCGCGGCTGCTCGCTGCCCACGGCTATCGTTGCCTGCAGACCGGGAAGTTCTGGGAAGGCCATTACCGCAATGCCGGCTTCACAGAGGGGATGACGATTTTCGAACCGGTCCCGGGGCAGACCTTTGGCGGGAACCGCAAGCTGGCAAACGGCACTCTCGCGGCTCACGGTAATGGAGACTGGGGACTCAAGATCGGTCGCGAGACGATGCAGCCGATCTATGATTTTGTGAAAGACTGCGAAAAAGACTCTACCCCCTGGCTGGTCTGGTATGCCCCGTATCTGCCGCATCAGCCCCACGATTCACCTCAGAAGTATTTCGATCTTTATCGCGATCAACCGGGCGTGAAGAAAAATGAAATCGCCTACTATGCCAGCTGCACGGAGTTCGATGATACAGTAGGAGATTTAGTCCACTTCGTCGAAAAAGAAGCGGACGTTAAAAACACTTTGTTTCTGTTCGTGATCGACAACGGCTGGACTCCGGGCGAGCGCCCCATGCAGCCGCGAGAAAATTATCACCACACGAAAGCCAGCAAACGATCTCCGTTTGAAGACGGACTGCGCTCGCCGATCCTGATCCGCTGGGATGGCGTGACCCAGCCTGCGACGCTCACAGAACTGGTCAGCAGCATTGATGTGGTACCAACACTGCTCAACGCGGCCGGCCTTAAAAAAGAGGCACAGCGACTGCCCGGCGTGAACCTGTTACCGGCTGCGGAAGGCAAAGCAGCGTTACCAGCTGACCGCGCCGTGTATGGGGCGATTTTTCCAGGCGATGCGAGTTCCTTAAAGCATCCGGAGCGGGATGTCGCCCATCGCTGGGTGCGCCAGGGGAATCTCAAGCTCATCACGTCACACAACGCGAACGCACAGGGGAAAACCTGGAACAATTACACGCGAGGCGATGTGCTGTATGATGTGGTCAAAGATCCGGGTGAAACCAATAACCTGATTGACGATCCCCAATTCAAAGTTCCGCAGCAAACATTACGCGAGCTGCTGAACCAGTGGTGGAATCCGGAATCGTAACGGCCGTCGATCAAAGGATGCCGTATTTGGCGAAGGCTTCGGTGGCGGACATGCCGGCCTTGATGCTGTCGCGGAACGTGTTTTCTTCGTGTACCTTCTGCCAGGCGAGACGAATAACTTTGTCTTCGACTTCCTGAGGGACGACCACAATGCCATCCACGTCAGCGATCACCAGGTCACCGGGGGAGAAGTTGACACCTCCGATCTCGACGGGAATGTCGAGGTCGATAATCCGCTGGCGGTCTTTGCTGTCATAAGGGGATGTGCCGACGGCCCAGACGGGGAAGGACATATCCCGCATCTGACGGACATCGCGAACGGCGCCATCGATGATCGCGCCGCAGCAGCCCCGGTGTTTCACGGCGGTGGAGAGAAGTTCCCCCCAGATGCCCGACCGCATCGAACCGCTGGCAGCAGCGATGAAAATTTCATCCGCGTTAATCGAATCGACGCCTTTGAGTTCCAGTTCGTAAGGGCTGGGGTCCGCATGGTACATGTCGGCCCAGAGGCTGGTTTTACAGCGGCCCACGACGACATCCTCGACCGTCATCGGGAAAAGTTCCTTGCGGGGAGACTGGTTGGTCAGGCCTATAGAATCCAGGGCATCACAGACGATGGCCGAATAGAGGGATTCCCGCATCATGTCCAGCGTGATTGTTTCAGGGGTCGGATTATTCATGGTGTGCTCATCTGTTGAATTCGAGTTTTTGAGAAATCTGTTCGGCCGTTCGCAGCACGGCTTTAATGAAACGCTTTAAGGCCTTCGTATCGGCACGGGCAGTGGGAACGCTGAGACTGATGGCGGCGACGATGTTCTCCTGCTGATAGACGGGGGCACCGATGCAGGTTACGCCGACATCGTTCTGATCCTGTTCAACGGAGTAACCGTCCTGCTGGGCCTGCTGATGAATTTTGCGGAGCTGTTTGACATCGGTCACGGTCTCTGTGGTTCGTGCCAGCAGACGGGTGCGGTTAATCAGAGCCTCCCATTCCGCATCGGTGAGTTGCAGTGTGATCGCCCGCCCCAGTGAAGTCGAATAAAAGGGATCGACACTGTCCGGCTCTACAATCCGCCGCAGGGGATGTGTGCTCTCCAGTACCCGCAGGTAGCGAACATTGGTGCCTCGCAGGACACCTAAATTGACGGTCTCTCCCGTCTCCGTATGCAGCTCCCGCAGACAGGGGTCCGCGATTTCGATCAGACGATCTTCCAGTTCGCCGGAGGCGAGCCTTCTGAGTTTGGGGGTGATTTCATAGACGCCTTTTTCGACGCGACTCACATATCCCAGGTCAACGAGTTCGCCGAGGATGCGGTGCACAGTTGGTTTATGCAGCCCCAGATCCTGTACGATTTCCAGCAGCGTCCGCGGTCCGGCGGCGGTCGCTAAAACTTCGAGAACCTGAAATGCTTTGCCCAGCGAAGAGGCTTCTTTAGTGGCAGGCATATTGAGTGGCGTCTCATCTCTGGAGTACACTGACCTGGTTACAGGGAACGGCTTGCATCCCCCACTGCGTTTCATTATAGTGAATGCACCGTTCCATTTTAAGATACGACATGGAATTTTTATTGAGTTTCACTAATGTGATCTGGAGGAACCTGAGATGCGTGTCGGAATCCTGGCCTTACAGCACGAATCAAATACGTTCATCCGGACCGCGACCACTCTGGCCGATTTTGAATACGATGTTCTGGCGACCGGCGACGAGATCTATCCGATCTTTAAAAGTTCGGCCCATGAAATCGGTGGTTTCTACGCGGGGCTGGCTGAGACAGAACTGGAAGCGGTACCGATCTTTGTGGCGCGGGCCTTGCCGGGAGGAACGATCACGGCGGAAACCGTCAACACACTGATCAACCAGATGCTCGCGGCGCTGAAGCAGGCAGGCCCTCTGGATGGTCTGCTGGTCGCACCGCATGGTGCAGGAGTCAGTGAAAGTGAACGTGATCTGGATGGATACTGGCTCTCGCTGGTTCGGGATGCCGTCGGTCCGGATCTTCCCATCATTTGTACGCTGGATGCCCATGCGAATGTTTCCCAGAAGATGATCGATGCCTGTAATGCGACGATCGTTTACCGGACAAATCCGCACATCGATCAGAAGGACCGGGGAATTGAAGCGGCACGGCTGATGGACCGGACTCTGAAAGGGGAGGTCAAACCAACGCAGGCGGCCTGTTTTGTGCCCGTGGCGATTAACATCGAACGCCAGCATACCTCCTCTGAACCCTGTGACTCGCTGTATTATGTCGCCAACAAAATGCTGGAGACGCCCGGAGTGCTCTCGAACAGTATTATCCTGGGTTTTCCTTACGCGGATGTCGAAGAGATGGGCTCGGGCTTCATTGTGGTGACTGACGATCATCCCGCTCAGGCCCGGGAACTGGCCGACGAACTGGGACAGACGCTGATCAACCGCCGCGATGAATTCAAAGCGCACCTGATTGGCATTGAAGACGCACTCGACCGGGCAGAACAGATGGAGGGGCCGGTCTGTTTCCTGGATATGGGCGATAACATCGGCGGTGGTTCTCCGGCGGATGGGACCACGATTCTGCATGCAATTAAAGCCCGCCGGGGTCCCACCAGCTTCGCCTGTCTGTACGATCCTGAGGCAGCACAAACGGCGATTGCAGCCGGACCCGGAATTCATCTCCCCGAACTGGCGATGGGTGGAAAAACAGATGACTTGCATGGTGCCCCCCTGGTGGCGAATGTCACCGTCATCAGTGTGCATGATGGAGACTTCACGGAAGCGGAAGTCAGGCACGGAGGCAAAACTGAATTCCATATGGGACCGACGGCCGTGGTCCAGACTGATTTCGGACTGACGCTCATGCTCAACAGTCACCGCACGCCTCCGTTCAGCCTGGGGCAGTTAACGTCCTGTAATATCCATCCGGGCGACTACCAGATTCTGGTCGCCAAGGGAGTTCAGGCTCCACTGGCCGCTTATCGTCCGGTCTGCCCGAACCTGATTCGCGTCAACACACCGGGCGTCACTTCAGCCGATATGGAACACTTCGACTACCACTACCGTCGCAAACCTTTGTTCCCGTTTGAACCGATCAATTAACCGTTTGCACTGCTGCTAAAGGAACTCTGATGCAGATCACGAAAATAGAAACTTCGATTGCCGAATCGATCATGCCTGGTCTGCTGCTGGTGCGCATTCATACCAGCGAAGGCGTTGTCGGATGTGGCGAAACCTATTACGCACCGCATGCAGTAGCAGCGATGATCCACGACTGGATGTCACACTACTTGATGGGGAAGAATCCCCTCGATATCGAGGCTCACTGGCGATTCCTGTATGAGCGGGCAACGAACTTCGGCTCCCGGGGAACCGAGCTGCGGGCGATCTCCGCGATTGACCTCGCGCTGTGGGACATCTTCGGCAAGGTCACATCACAGCCGGTCTGGCAGTTGCTGGGTGGCTGTGTGCAGGAATCGATTCGTACCTACAACAGCTGTGGCGGCCCTTCCTATGGAGGCACCACCGAAAAAGAGAGCAAACACACCTGGCCGGGTTACGGTTCGGTAGGAAACCAGGGCCCATTGAATGACTACTGGTCCGCCGTCAATGAACCGGTGGAACTGGCGCGGTCGCTGCTGTCAGAAGGTTATCAGGCTCTTAAAGTCTGGACGCTGGACTTTGCGGCGCACAAGACGAATGGGCCTCTGCACATCACACACGAAGACATCACACGTGCGCTGGAACCGTTTCAGAAAATCCGGGATGCGCTGGGAAGTAATATCGAACTGATTATCGACGGCCACGGGTTCTTTCAACTCGCGCCCGCACTCCGCATCGCGAAACGATTGCAGGAATATGACATCCTCTGGGCTGAAGACCTGCTGCGGATTGACTGTGTGGATACGCTGAGCGACTTCCGCAGCAAAGCAGGAATTCCCGTTGCGGTGAGTGAAATGTTCAACGGCCCGGACGACTTTCGACTGGCACTGGAAAAACGGGCCGCTGACTTTGTGATGATCGATCCGACGTGGGTGGGCGGCATATCGCAGACGCGAAATATCACCCGTCTGGCGCAGTTCTATAACATTCCCGTGGTCATGCATGACTGCACCGGACCTTTGACTTTGCTCAACGGCGTGCACGTCGCCGCGAGTTCGAATAATGTGGCCTGGCAGGAGAGTCTGCGGGCCCACCTGCGAATTCTGTATCCTCAACTGATCGACACACCCATTGAAGTCGAAGCGGGACGGATCAAGATTCCACAGAAGCCGGGTCTGGGAGTCGCCTGGCTGCCTGAGCTGTTCACGCCGGGAACGAACCAGTATCGCGCGACGACGCTGACTTAGTCACTCGGGTTGTCCGTCAATGCAGGCCGATGATTTTACCGGCATCGTCGATGTCAATTCGCAGTGCCGCCGGGTCCGAGGGCAGACCGGGCATTGTGCGGATTTCGCCGCTCAAGGCATACAGAAAACCAGCGCCCGCAGAGAGACGCAGATCTCGAACCGGGAAAGTAAAGCCGGTCGGTCGTCCCAGGAGGTGCGGATCGTGAGAGAGCGAGTACTGCGTTTTGGCGATACAGATGGGAAGGTTGCCGTAGCCCAGATGTTCGTACTCCGACATACGTCGGCGGGCCAGCGGTTCGAATTCGACGGAGGCAGCCCCATAGATGCGAGTCGCGATCGTTTCGATTTTTTCCGCGATCGGCATTTCCAGAGGATAGAGATACTCAAACTGATTCGGCAGTTCAGCGGCCTGGACGACCGCTTCGGCCAGTGCGAGGGAACCTTCGCCTCCTTCACTGAAGGCGCGTGTGATGACGGCCGCTGTGGCTCCCTGTTCGAGGGCGATTCTCTGAATCTCCTGCAATTCGCGTTCGGAATCATCGGGGAAGGCATTGATGGCGACGACGGTAGGCAGATGATACTGCTGAATAATATCCAGGTGCGCCTGCAGATTGACGGCCCCTGCGCGGAGGGCCTCCAGATTCTCCTCCAAAAGTGGGGGCGGCAGCGGTTTCCCCGGATGCACGTCGAACTGACCACTCTGCAGTTTCAGAGCCCGGGCGGTACAGACGAGGACTTCCGCAGCCGGCTGCAGTCCACTGGCGCGGCATTTGATGTCGAAAAACTTCTCTGCACCACAGTCCGCACCAAAACCACTTTCCGTGACGACGTAATCGGCGAGTCGCAGTGCGATCTGGTCGGCGATGATCGAACTGTTGCCGTGGGCAATATTACCGAAAGGTCCTGCGTGCACGAGAAAGGGCGTCGATTCACAGCTCTGAACCAGATTGGGTCTCAGGGCATCAATGAGCAGGGCGGCCATCGCACCGGCGCAGCCCAACTGTTCGACAGTCACCGGCTGGCGGTCAAAAGTCATGCCGACGACGATGCGTCCCAGGCGCGTGCGGAGATCGCGGGGATCGCTGGCCAGGGCGAGGATTGCCATGACTTCCGAGGCGGCGGTCAGATCGAAGCCGGTCTCGCGAAGCGGGGCCTGCGGCGGCTGATCCAGTCCGCTGATAATGTGAGCCAGTCCTTTATCGCAGAGATCCAGGGCCCGTCGCCAGGTGATGGTCTTCGGGTTGATTTCGGGAGTTTTTCGTCGGGCAACGTGGTTATCGATGATGCTGGCCAGCAGGTTGGTGGCCGAGGTGACAGCGTGCATGTCCCCCGTGAAATGCAGGTTGATATCGGCCTGGGGCTCGAGCGTGCAGTTTCCACCGCCGGCACCGCCTCCCTTGATGCCGAACACCGGCGCCAGAGAAGGTTCACGAAGTGTACCGACTGTGGTATGCCCCAGTTGAGAGAGGGCCATCGCCAGACCGATGGTGGTCACCGTTTTGCCTTCCCCCAGTGGCGTGGGATTGACAGCGGTGACACCAATGTATTTTCCCAGGGGACGCTCGGTGAATTTGTTCGCGAGTCCATGCACCAGTTTGGCCTTGAGGCGTCCGTACGGTTCATAGTCGCCAGGCGTCAGACCGAGATCTTTGGCAAGGGAATCGATGTCTCTGAGAATCGGTCCGTCGGGGCTCGAAGGGGTAATGCGATGCATCTGAGAGTGCCTGTCAGAAATTGGTTTGCTGTTTGATTCAAAAATGAATGCAGAATTTTACTCCAGAGTCTGCATCAGTGAAAAGCCAGAAGCTGTTAATTCTGTACGACGGTGATTGTGAAATCAGTAGATTAATATGAAAATGAATTCTGGATGACAGACATAAAATAATGCGTTTGCCGTGAACCTCATCCCAGCTGAAAAAAGAAAGCATCACATGCAATTGACATCGGTGGTCACGCCATTTACTGACGAGAACCTGACAATGCTGGCCCAGATTGGAGTGACGCATGTCACAATCCGCTATCCCGGACCAGGGCGGGAGCTTCTGCAGGCATTGTGTGATCAGGTAGCAGGACAGGGATTGAAGATTGCCGCCATCGAAGGTTATCTACCAATCGAAAATATCAAACTGGGGAACGAACGGTTTGACGCCGAGATCGCGGAAATGAAAACGCTGCTGCGCGATATGCAGGCGGTGGGAATTCCGTTTGTGTGTTACAACTTCATGGCGGGAACAGACTGGGTACGGACCAAACTGGATGCCCGTGAGCGGGGCGGGGCACTGGTGACCGGCTTTGATGTCGATGAAGCTGAGCAGGCCGTTTCACTGTCGGAGACCACGCGGGATCAGGTATCCAGCCCGATCACTGCGGAAGAACTCTGGACCAACCTGGAACGGTTCCTCAGGGAACTGGTGCCGGTGGCAGAGGAATGCGGCGTGACGCTGGCGATGCATCCGGACGATCCGCCGCTGGAGACGTTCATGGGCAAAGCACGGATTATGAACTGTGTCGAAAATTTTGAACGGCTGGTGCAGTTGGTTCCCAGTCCGGCAAATGCGATCTGTTTCTGCCAGGGAACGTTCGCCGAGATGGGGGTGGATATTCCGGAGACCATCCGGCGGCTGGGTCCGCATATCAGGTATGTGCATTTTCGCGATATCAAGGGAACCCGCGAGCGGTTTGTGGAGACGTTTCATGATAATGGCCCAACCGACATGTATGCCGCGGTGCAGGCGTACCAGGAAATCGGTTTTACGGGACCGATCCGTCCGGACCATGTGCCCCAGCTGGTGGGAGAAGAAGCGGGAGAGCCCGGGTATACGATGCTGGGGCGGCTGCATGCCTTCGGTTATCTACAGGGATTGATCGAGGCAGCCCGGAAAGCTGGAAATAGCTGATTTCTCGCAGGGGAACCATTTGGGGGTGGCTGAACATCACATCACGGTCTGTTGATCTGTTAGAAAAATGAGGGGTGGCTGGTGGATGTCTTCGCCGTATCCTGTATAATCGATAATGCAGGGCTAACCTGTGCAGTTCAACATCTGCGAGAAAGTGACAGGGATGTCAGCACCGGATGCAGGAGGCTTCGCCTTGCCTGTTGCTGTTCCATGAACCTGAGCCGCGCCGGCTCGGCAAGTTTAGAAACACGATGTCCTTCACTTCAGGAGTCAGTCTCATGAGAATTCGAATGCTGTCTGCAATCGCCGTAATCGCGGCCTGTTTTGCCATGCTGCCACAAGTTTCCGAAGCTGGCGGCCGGGTGACTTACTATAGTTCTCCGTTTGCTTATGTCGGTCCGGCTCCGGTTTACGCGGTGCCTGCTCCGGTGACCACAAGTTACTATGTGCCCGCAATGACCGCTTACTATGCCCCCGCTGTCGTGCCCGCTCCGGTCGTCACTCCTGTGTACTACCAGCCGGCTCCGGTTGTCGTCGCTCCAGTAACGACAACGACTTATTATGCTCCTGGCGCTTATTACGCCCCTGGCAGAGTCGTTTACAAGACACGCGGCCCTCGGTTTTTAGCTCCCAACTATAAAACGGTTGTGAAATACAGATAAGCTGACGCGATCTGATCTTCGAAATTAAAAGAGCCTGCTGAATCGATTCCAGCAGGCTCTTATTTTATATGTTCCGAATGAAGCAGATTCGTTTACCTTCGTCTACAGTGTCCAGCCTTTGCGGTATTCTCGTTTGAGGTATTGGTCGGCTTCGGGGGCGTTGGTGACCTTGAGGTTTTCGGCGTCCCATTCCAGTTTCTTTCCGCCGAGACGGTAAGAGACGTTGCCCAGCAGTACGGTTTCGGTCAGTGGTCCGGCGTAGGCAAAGTTACTGCCGGTTGGTGTGCCGCTGCGGATGGCGTTGAGCCATTCGATGTGATGGCTTTCGGGGCGGGTCAGATAAGGCTTGACCGGTTTGGCTTCTTTGCCCGCTTCCATGAAGACCTTGTTGGTGCCGTAGTCGGCGAGCAGGCGACCATCGTCCCCTTCGAAGAGGACCGCGCTGTTCTTCCCATAGACTTCAGCGCCTTTGGGTTTCCAGCCGCCGTGATACCAGGTCATGTGAACCGGGGGCAGATCGTCGCGTTCGGTGAATTCATAATCAACGCGCATGAAGCTGGGACAGTCGTTTTCGCCTTTGTGGCCTTTCTCACCAACCCCGACCACGGTTTTGGGGTACTTGAGTTTCAGGGCCCAGAAGGGCAGGTCCATGTAGTGACAGCCGAAGTCGCCGAGTTGACCGTTGCCGAAGTCCCACCAGTAACGCCAGTTGAAGTGGAAGCTGGTTTCGTTGTAGGGACGGAAGGGAGCGGGCCCGATCCATTGATCGTAATTGACGTAGGACGGGGGATTGTTTTCTTGGGAGCGTTTGCCTTCGATGCGCACGCCTCCACCGACCCAGACATGCACGCGACGCACGGGACCAATTACGCCGGACTGGACCATTTCGACGACTTTGCGGTAGTTGTCGGTGGCGTGAATCTGATTCCCCATCTGGGTCGGTACGCCGGCTTTGGCGGCCAGGTCGGTGAGGACGCGGGCTTCGTAGACGGAATGGGTCAGCGGTTTTTCACAGTAGACGGGCAGCCCATTGCGGAGGGCCATGGCTGCGGCGGGGGCGTGCATGTGATCGGGAGTGCTGACGAGTACGCCGTCCAGGTCGTCCCGGTCGAGGGCATTGCGGTAATCATCGTAAGTGTCCGCGTGCGGAAATTCCTTGGAGGCCTTCTCCAGCCGCTGCGCGTCGATATCACACAGGGCGACGAAGTTTTCGGATCTGGTGCCCGTGATATTCGCATAAGCGCGGTCGGCGACGCCGATGGTCGCCAGGTTCAGTTTCTCATTGGGGCTTTTGCTTTTGTTCGCTGCTGCGAGAGAGGGGAGAGTGAGGGCAGACGAAAATGCGGGGACCGCGGTTCCTGCGATGAGTGCTTTCTTGAGAAACTCGCGGCGGTCGACAGAACGGGACATCAGCAATTCTCCTTGAGTGAGAAGTCATCCGGTGGGAAGCAGGAATATCAAGCGAACCAGAGCCGGGGCCGGTCTATATATTAACTTTTTTAATATAAAGCCGGGGCGCGTTGAAATCGAGACTGTTATGGGAAATCGGAATATTTTGGGAGAGAAGCAGCGGGATGCGGAGACGGATCAGTTGGAGGTTTCCGAGGTGATGTCTTCGGAAATACTGACTGCTTTTTCGACGCCTGTAATCAGCTGATCGAGGCGGAAAGGTTTGTAGAGGACGCATTTCAAGCCGAGCTGGCGGGCTTTGACGATCGAGTGCGTGGGATCGTAGCCGAAGCCTGTCATCAGGATGACGGGCAAATGCTCGTGGATTTCACGGATCTGGGCGAAGCATTCGTACCCGTTCATATCGGGCAGGCGGATGTCGGCAATGACCACATCGTAGTGGAAGCTGCGGACCATCAGAAATGCTTCTTCACCGTTATGGGCGGTCTCGACTTCACACCCCAGCCGACCCAGCAGTTCGTGGGCGGCCCGCCTGACAGTGGCGTCACTGTCGACGACAAGAACCCGCTTGTTGAGCAGTTTGGGGTTCACCTGTCGCATGGTAGGCACTTTGTGGTGGTGTGGAGTCTGGGGAGCAATTTCGTCTCCCACCTGTTGAATCAGTTGCTTAATATGGCGAGTGTCTTTAAGGATACGCTGCAATCGCTCGCACACATTAGGCTCGTGTCCAATGTACCGCTCCAGAATCCAGGCAGTGTCGTTGAGGATCTCGTCGACCGGATCGACGACCCCACGCATGATTAACTCGGTACTGGCAGATGCAGTGGTCATCTTTTCGACCACCAGCAGTTCCAGTGTATTAAGGGCAATCGCGACTTCGCGACTGAAGAGTTCCAGGAAGTGCAGATCGTTTTCGTCAAAGGCACCGGCATGCGGACTTTCCACATTGAACGTTCCCAGAACTTCGTCGTGCAGATGCAGGGGGACGGTCAGGGAGCTGCGGGCATCCGGGGCACCGGTCATATAGAGTGGGTCGTGGGTGGTGTCTTCACAAAGGTAGCTTTTACCGGTCGCGGCAACGAAACCAGTCACGCCGTTCCCTTCGGGTTTGGCGTAGAGCGTCCGGTTTGTAGCGACCTGCTCCATACCGACGGCGAGCAGGACATCCAGTCGTTCGGTGGCTTTGTCCAGAATGCGGATTTCGACGGTTTCGAATTCGAGGAGATCCTGGGTGTAATGCAGAATCTTGGCTTTGAGCAGTTCGATACGGTCCTCGGTCGACATCTCGTAGATTTCTTCGGGTGAGAGGTCGCCCAGTTCCAGACCGGCCTGGTAGATTGCATTCAGTTTCTGACGCTGCAGAACTTCCGAGGAGATATCTCGTACGCTGGCTACCAGGTAGGCGGGTTCCTGTTTACTGGTATTGTCGGGCTCAGTGATAACCGGCGTGACTTCCACATCGAAGTAGTTCTTATCGCCCACACGCAGACCACTCTTGGCCAGTTTGCGTGTGGAGAAGGCAGTATGGAAGGGACTGAAGTCCGGTCCCAGAATTTCGGGTGCACCGAAGGCATCATAAAAGGAATGCCCAATCAATGATTCGCGTTGATCGCAGAGATGATTCAGGCGCTGGTTGGCCCAGATGATGCGCAGATCCGCATCGAGCACAACAACAGCGTGGGGCAGGTATTCGAGCAGTGAGCCAGACTGGATGAGTGCGAGCGGAAGGGTACCCTCAGTCGCAGGCACTACCAGCGCGGAAACATTTCCCTGGTCAAACTCCGCAATCCCCTGTGCCAGATTTTCCGGGGTCACCACCAGATAGTCTTCTGAAGAGAACTGCTGCCTCAATTCAGAGGTCTGGTCGTCTGAAGGCCCACAGAAAAGAATTTTTTGCGGATTGGTCACTATGAAAACAGCCTTTGTCCACTAAGACACTTGTTGCCTGACTTTGAGTTGTATCATGAGCGAGGACACCTGTTATATTCTCCAATTTACCGGATAGGCTTACTGGAACACAAGTAATCTCAATCTTTTATTACGTATTTCTACTCATAAATGATAGAACATGATTTTCGGTTTTCAGGCTTTGCTTCAAAATATTACGAAAGCCGGAAACAATCGAGGGACAGTACCTATGAAATCGGCTTTCCGTCAGCCAAAATTAAGAAGCAAGGTAGCGAATCTTCTATTTTTAGAAAGTTCTTCGCAGATTTGAAGAGTTTTTCTCAAGTATTCTGACCTGAAACACAGACAAACCCGCATTTCCCGTTTACCTGACCTGATCCTTTCGATAACGACCGCCACTTTGAGAACGACTGACAATGTCTGAAGCCTGGGCCGCCATTCAGAGAAATCCGATTTCCGGAAAGGGCGATCGTGCTGCGCTGATCATGGAACTGGTACAGCATCTGAAACAGCGGGGCATCCGGCCGCGTCTGTTTTCCAACCGGGAGCGGATGCAGACATATGTCGAAGAACGCACGCGTGACACGCCGCCGGTATGCATCGTCGCGGCGGGGGGAGACGGAACGGTGCAGGACGTAGTCAACCGCTATCCCGACCAGCGGATTGCGGTACTGCCTCTGGGCACCGAGAACCTGCTGGCGCGTTACCTGGGTATTCCCAAGTCAGGGGCATTCGTAGCGGAGATGATCAAGCAGGGCGTGTGTCGGGAGATTGACGTCTGCCAACTCGATCAGCGGAAATTCGTGTTAATGGCGAGTATCGGCTTTGATGCCGCGGTTGTCGAAAACCTGGCGCAAGTGAGGAAAGGGAATATTTCCTACCTGAGTTATCTGAAACCGATCCTCAGAACCCTCTACGATTACCCGTTCGAATCGCTGCTGATCAGCATTGATGACGGAGCCGAGGAAGAGACCGCCTACCACGCAATCATTGTCAATATTCCCGCCTATGGTCTGAATCTGAATTTTTCGCCGGACTCGGTCGACCATGATGGCATGCTGGACCTGATCCTTTTTCGGAGGCGGGGTGTTTTCAGCATGCTGCTTTACTCGTGGCAGATTGTCCGCGGGACGCATCTGACATCGAAACACGTTCAGAAGATTCAGGCCCGCTCGCTGCGGATTCAGTCCACCCGGCCGGTGCCGATTCAGACCGACGGCGATTCCTCCGGGTTGACGCCAGCCGAAATCAGGGTGATTCCCCGGGGTCTGAAGCTGATCGTCCCTTGCCCCGCTCCATCGATTGAACCATAATTCGTAAAAATCTCCGACTCCCACTGAAAGGATTCTCCCGTGGCTCAAAACCCCGTAACGATTGGCAAGCTGCAGTGCGGCACTCAGTTACCGCTGTTGTTCATGGCCGGCCCCTGCGTGATTGAAAGCGAAGAACTGGTGCTGAGCACCGCGGAGCGACTGGCCGAGATCGCCGCCCGGGATAATCTGTCACTGGTTTTTAAATGCAGCTTCGATAAAGCAAACCGGACCAGCGTCGACAGTTTCCGTGGACCAGGGCTGGAAGCGGGCCTGGAGATTCTGGCGAAAGTCAAACAGGTGACGGGTCTGGATGTGACGACCGACATTCACGAACCGGGTCAGGCGGCTCCGGCGGCGGAAGTCTGTCGGATCCTGCAGATCCCTGCCTTCCTGGCACGACAGACCGATCTGCTGGAAGCGGCTTCCAAGGCGGCCCTCAAACATGGGGGTGTGGTGAATATCAAGAAGCCCCAGTTCGTGGCTCCTGAAGACTGTATTCATGCCGTCAAGAAATGTGAGGCTTTTGGACAGGAACAGCTGCTGCTGACCGAACGGGGCACGACCTTCGGCTACGGGCGGCTGGTGAATGACATGCGCTGTATTCCCATCATGCAGCAGATGGGGCCGCCGGTCATCTTTGATGCGACTCACAGCGTGCAGACTCCGGGAGGCAAATCGACCGGCGGACAGCGGGAGATGATCCCCTACCTGGCCCGGGCTGCGGTTGCCTGCGGTTGTGACGGGATCTTCGCCGAGACGCATCCCGATCCTTCACAGGCGCTCAGTGACGGCCCGAATATGCTGCCGCTGGAAGAGTTTGCCCGTTTTGCGCTGGATTTGCAGCGGTTTCGTACCCTGGTGAATGAAAACAGCGCCCTTTAAGACATTCCATCTGCCCGGGAATCGGTTATAGTATAGATAACAGACAGTTGAATGATCGATCTTCTGTCGGCTCATCACCTGTGAATGCACCGCATCTTCAACACCACATTTCCATCAGTAACAGGGTGGAAATGTACGATACTACGAAACCACAACTGCTATGATTCTGACTTCTCTGCTCCGCCATGATTCCGGAAAACGCCCGTCTGTTCTGGCCGGCGTCAGTCTGTGCTGCCTGTTGCTCAGCTGTCTGATTTCGCTTCCGGGTTGCAAAGACAACACGAAAAAGAAAGGCGGCGGAACGAAAACCAGTGCCGCCAATCCGGCAGCGGAACAGGAAGATCCGGAGTGTCACAGTTATATCGATAATGCGATTAACATGATGCAGCCGGAACGGATGGGAATCAGTTCGACGCTGACAGGGGCTCTCTCCCTCTTGAACGAGTGGGCCGGTATGTGCGGCAAGTTCGACTCTGAGCCTCCGACCCTGAAAGATTCTCAGCGAACGTTCCTGAAGAAATACCTGAGCGAAGAACAGCTGGCAAAGCTGGAGCTGACCCGCTTCACGGAGATCGACGGAAAATTCATCAGAGATTCACAGCTGTTTAATGGAATGGTGACCGCGGCGATCGAGGGCAAGAAAAATGACCGGGATCGCGCTACCGCTGCCTTTTATTACTGCATGAACAACATCGATCTGGTTCCCGATGCGAAGAATGCGCTGCCGCTCGGACCGTATGAAATCTGTGTCATTGGATCCGGAAGTGCGAAGCAGCGGGCCTGGGTCTTCATCGACCTGATGCGTCAGTTGCGGATTGATGCCGTGCTGTTCGAAGCAGCGAAACCGGCCCCGTATAAGCTGCTGGTCGGAGTACTGCTGGAAGACAAGATTTATCTTTACGATCCGGTACTCGGCATACCGGTCCCATCACCCGAGCAGCCTGCGGATACAATTCAGATTCAAATTCCCGCGACGTTTGCCGAGGTCCAGAAGGATCCCGCGCTGCTGAAAAATCTGTACGGCAAATATGCCGAGAGTCGTTTCTCTGCTGAGGAACTGAAAACGGCCCAGGTTGAAATCATTGGTCGCAGTTGCGAGTGGGCATCACGCATGCGTCGCCTGGAAGACTCGCTGTCGCGGAAACAGACATTCGTGCTGTATCGAAACCTGGATCCCCTGGAAGGGGACCCGGGATTCATCGGCCACGTCCAGTCGATCGGCAAAGGAATTTTGAAAGAAAACCCGCTCGTGGTTTCGGAATACGCCGATCAGGAAATCGACAAGAGTGAAGCGGTCACCGGTGAAGAAGCCAAGAAACTGGCGATGGTCAAACTGCCGTTTCGCGCTCCGGTGCCTTATGACGTCAAAGGGCGCAAAGAAAATGCCCAGGGATTCTTTGAAGTTCCCTGGGGCAGCCCGACCAAGAAGCTGCTCAAGACCCGCATTACACAGTTGATGGGGAATCAGTCGGCGGCGATCAAAAGTTATGTCTCGACTCGACTGGAGGAACGCTTCCCCGTGGATCTGGTTGTCCCGCCGGATATCCGGCAGATGCACGTTCTGGCCGCTCAGAATGCAGCCTACTTCATGGCGATTGGACAGTTCATCCAGGGTGAGTATTCGAGTGCAGCGCGCTCGTTTGACACCTTCCTGCGACACCGGTTCTATATTCACCGTGACGGTCAGGGAAAGTGGCTGGGACGCTCGCTGTCTGTGATGTTTCACATGGCGATTGCGGATGCAGAATCGGACAAGCTGAACAGTGCGATCTTTTCGCTGTCTGAGAACGAGAAACACAGCCCCGAAGCGATGCAGCCCGCGTTTGCTTATTTCAGTGAACGCTGGAAGACAATCCGGGATAACAACAAAAAGTAACCCCCTGCTGCTCACCCGCCCCATACGAACTGAAAACTGAGTCATGCTTGCCTTTTTTCGACGCCGCTGGTTTCTGCTCTGCATTACGGTTGTAATCGCCTGCGGCGTCTATGCCGGTCACGAAGGATCGCAGGAAACTCTGTCACACCTAAAGCAGTTCATTCGCCCTTCGTGGCTGACGGCGATTGTGTTGTTTCTGATGTCACTCAGTCTCAACTCCGAGCATCTGCTCTCCTCGATCCGCAAGCCGGGACCGCTGTTTCTCTCGCTGGCGACGAATATTATGCTGCTGCCGCTGATCGCCTGGGCGCTGCTGCCGCTGCAGCTGACTCCCGATTTTCAGGTCGGGTTGATCATTATGGCCTGTGTGCCGTGCACTCTGTGCGGGGCTTCAGTCTGGACCCGGCGGGGCGGGGGCAATGACGGCGTGTCCCTGATGGTAACGATGATCACCAACGGGGCCTGCTTCCTGACCGTCCCCTTCTGGATCCTGTTGATCACCTCCCGCGAGATTGAATTCGACCGCTTCGCCATGGTCACCAAGCTGTTTTATGCAGCAATGCTGCCGGTACTGTTCGGCCAGATCCTGCGGATGAACAAGACCATCAAACAGTTTGCCGATCGGATTACTTCGCGACTGGGCACCGTGGCACTGATCTTCGTGCTGTTCATGGTACTGCTGGCTGCGGTGCAGACCGGTTATGGCATTCAGACTTCGGAAGTAGGCATCTCACTGGCAGCGGTGGCGGTGGTCTGGATCAGCTGCATCGTGGTGCATGTGGGAGGTTTTTTCACCAATCTGCTGCTGGGTAAAACGTTTCGATTTCATCCGCGGGACCGGATCGCCAGTGCGATTGCAGGGAGTCAGAAGACATTGCCGATCGCGGTCTTCGTGGCGACGGATGCATCGATGTTCGGCGACGCCGGTCTGCCCTCTGCTGTCTTTCCACTGTTGATGTTTCACACGTCGCAGTTCTTTATCGACACGATCCTGGCTGATCGACACCGTGAGAAGTACATGACCTCGTCGGAACCAGAGCCCGTGGAAACGGAACCGCAGCCTGTCTCTGCCTGCGAGCAGTAAGCTGACTTCCCGGGTGCTGTCAGCGTTCAGTTCTGATAGATAACGACCAGGAACAGGAAGGCTTCGCCGCGGCCCGCATTTCTGATGGTGTGCGGCACATCGACCCGATAGCTGGCGGAATCGCCAGGGCCGAGGACCGTTGTATCGTCGCCGGACTGCAGTTCAATTTTGCCTTTTTCGACAGTCAGAAATTCGCGCGTCCCCTTAAAGTGGGGCGCGCTTTGCAGCTTCCCGTTGGCGTGCAGTTGCACTTCGTAAAACTCGACGTCCTTTTCGAGGTGCAGCGGAGAGAGCGTGCGGATACGACACTCGTCATCGGAACGATAATGGAACGTGCGATCGTCGGCCCGGATGACTTCTATTGATGAGGTGGAGATCGGCGCTTCTACCAGTTCGCCCAGGGCGATGCCGAAGGCCTGTGAAATCCGCACGGTGACGGCCAGCGTGGGATTGGCTTCGCCCCGCTCGATCTGACTCAGCATGGAACGACTGACACCGCAGGCGGCCGAGAGGGAATCGAGTGACCAGCCCCGCTCTTTCCGCAGGGTGCGTACGCGCTGCGAAAGCTGCCCGCTGATCTCATCGGGGGAGAGCTCAGCCGTTGGTTTGCTGGCGGTCTGTTTTCCTGGCGAAGGCACAGTCATCTCTTTTTCCAATATACCGGATTATGACTCTTGCAAAATGGATTTCCGTTTTCTATTATACTGGATAATCAGGCATTATAAAGGATTCAGTCAGCTGATCCTCCAAAATATTTCTGCACACCGGGGTGAAATCATGAAGGCACTCGTAAAGAAAGAGTCAAAGCCGGGTCTCTGGCTGGAAGAAGTCCCCAAGCCGACGATCGGCATCAATGATGTGCTGATCAAAGTCGATCGGACGGGGATCTGCGGCACCGATGTCCATATCTACAAGTGGGACGACTGGGCACAGAAGACGATTCCGGTGCCGATGGTGGTCGGCCACGAATTTGTAGGCGAGATTGTGGAAGTCGGCTCGAACGTGGCTGACTATGTTCCCGGCGAAATCGTCAGCGGAGAGGGGCACGTGGTCTGTGGTCGCTGTCGAAACTGTTTCGCGGGACGGCGACACCTGTGTGCTCATACGCGGGGTGTGGGAGTGAATCGTCCGGGTGCATTTGCCGAATACATTTCGCTGCCGATGACCAACATCTGGCATCATGACGATTCGATTAACCGGGATGTGGCTTCCATTTTCGACCCCTTCGGTAACGCCGTCCACACGGCCCTCTCGTTTGACGTGCTGGGAGAAGACGTTCTGATTACCGGGGCAGGACCGATTGGTGTGATGGCGGCAGCTGTCGTTAAGCATGCGGGAGCCCGGCATGTGGTCGTCACTGACGTGAACCCGTACCGACTGGAACTCGCGAAAAAGATGGGGGCGACTCTCGCGCTGGACGTGCGGGATAATACGATTGCCAACGCCCAGAAAGAACTGGGGATGACCGAAGGCTTCGATGTGGGACTGGAGATGTCAGGGAACCCGGTGGCCTTTCGGGATATGCTCAACAACATGTGCCACGGCGGTAAGATCGCGATGCTGGGGATCCCGGAAAAAGAGATTGCCATCGACTGGAACATCGTTGTGTTCAACATGCTGACGCTGAAAGGGATCTACGGTCGCGAAATGTACGAGACCTGGTATAAGATGACAGTCATGCTGCAGAGCGGGCTGGATATCAGTCCGATCATTACACACCGTTTTCATGCCAGCGAATTTGAAAAAGGGTTCGAGGTAATGCTGTCGGGCCAGTCCGGCAAAGTGATTCTCGACTGGAATGAGATGTAAGACAGAATACGTCACGACGCCACAAACTTTAGCAGGATAAATCCCATGTACGGATCGATCAAACAGGAACTGGAAAAGACGCTCGCAGAAATCAAGGACGCCGGTCTGTATAAGTCGGAGCGGATCATCACCACGCCGCAGGATGCACACATTCGCGTGGCAGCCGGTGAGCCGGTGTTGAACATGTGCGCAAATAATTATCTCGGACTGGCCGAACATCCAGAGGTGATTGCAGCAGCACACGAAGGTTTAGACCAGTGGGGCTACGGTTTGTCCTCGGTCCGGTTCATCTGTGGGACCCAGTCGATACACAAGGACCTGGAGCAGAAACTGAGTACGTTCCTGGGGACGGAAGATACGATCCTGTATACATCGTGCTTCGATGCGAACGGTGGGCTGTTTGAAACACTGCTCACAAAAGAGGATGCGATCATTTCGGATGAGCTGAATCATGCGAGCATCATTGACGGCGTGCGGCTCTGCAAAGCGCAGCGGTTCCGCTACAAGAACAACAACATGCAGGATCTGGAAGAACAACTCAAGGCGGCACAGTCGGCCCGGTTCCGCCTGATTGCCACCGATGGTGTATTTTCAATGGACGGATACATTGCCAATCTACCGGCGATCTGTGATCTGGCGGATAAGTATGATGCACTGGTGATGGTCGACGATTCACATGCGGTTGGCTTCATGGGAGCGCACGGCAAGGGGACGCATGAATTCCACGACGTAATGGAGCGGGTTGACATTCTGACGGGAACGCTGGGCAAGGCACTCGGTGGTGCCAGCGGTGGTTACACCAGTGGTCGCAAGGAAGTGATCGATCTGCTGCGACAGCGGTCGCGTCCGTACCTGTTCTCGAATTCCGTCGCTCCACCGATTGTGGCTGCGTCGATCAAAGCCATCGACCTGCTGACCGCTTCAACGGAACTCCGCGACAAGCTGGAAGCGAACACGAAACATTTCCGCGCAGGAATCTCGCAGGTCGGCTTTGATGTGCTGCCGGGCGAGCATCCGATTGTGCCCATCATGCTGGGTGATGCGTCGCTGGCAGCCCAGGTCGCGGACGCGTTATTGCAGAAGGGGATCTACGTGATCGGGTTCTCTTATCCCGTGGTGCCTCAGGGCAAGGCGCGGATCCGGACCCAGATTTCCGCGGCGCACTCGATTGAAGATCTGGATTTCGCGATCGAGAAATTCAAAGAGGTCCGCGAAGAGTTGGGGATTTAACGGGACTCGGCCGGCGGTTGCTTTGTTGTATCAGTCGGCTGCGGGACAAAGCCCATCACCGCGTATTCGAAGCGGGTGCGACCACTGCTGTCGGCCCGCATGCGTTCGGCGACCAGGGGCAACCCCTGTGTGGCGGCGAAACGGACAGAGGCTTTGGCATCTCCGTAGGAGAAGAGAATGATCACCAGGCTCTTAGGCTGCGGGGTTGTTTTGTAGACAGCATAAAAGCGATCGACGAACTCTGCCTGCGATTCCGCCCGGAAACTGGCTGACTTGTCACCAATCTGCAATTCAAAGACGCCATTCTCGGTCAGATAAAGATCCCAGATGTCACTGCGTTTGGTGAGTTCGTCGTAGGTCAGGAAGTGCCGCACGACATCTTCGCCGCGAGCCTCGGCCAGTTCCTTGAGCTGTTTTCTGACGCGTTCCCGTTGTTCGCGGGTTTCCGGGGAATCGGGAGTCCCCTTGGATTTCAGCAGCGGATCCAGCGTGTCTTCCGGTAGCTGGAACAACTGTTGTACGAGTTCCCCGACCCGGTCGCGCTGATCACGCAGGCGTTCGATCTGCTCGGACTGTTCCATCTGCGTTTTTTCTGACTGCTGCTGCAGCAACCGCATGCTTTCCTGCGTGACGGCATTGGCTTCCCGGGCCTTCTCGATCGCCTGGAGTGCTTTGGTTTTCTCTGCGGAGAGTCGTTTTAACCGCTCCGCTTCCGATGCCTGGAGTTGCTGCAGATGCGTGAGTTGTTCTTCCGCCTGGGTGACTTTGGTCTCGGCGCGTTGTTCGATGCGGGCGGTCGTCTCCTGCGTGTCCATGAATTGCGCAAAGATGACAATCAGGAGCAGGTCGAGCAGGGGTGTGAGTTGGAAAGTTAAGCGACGGCGGCTGATCATGATTTCGCGGCACTCCCCTCTGCGAATGCCAGTTCCCGTTTGGCGCGGACGACGGTATCGCGGACATGTTGCCGGTTTTCGACCAGGCCGAGAAACGAGGTTTCCAGAATACTGTTGATAAACATCAGCAGTATGGCAGCAGCCAGGCCGACGAACGTGGACCAGATGGCATCACCGAAGTGACTGACGATGGAACTGATGGCGGAACCGTTTTCGGCTCCGGTATTCGCCTGCAGAGCCGCGCCCATGGCGAGGATCGTTCCCAAGACCCCGGCGAGGGGGTAGGCCTCGATCATCGTGCGACAGATGTTGTAGCAGGTCTCGAAGAAGTGCGAATTGAGATAGCGGCGTTTTTCATCGAGAATATGCACGCGTTCGGAGAGCACCTTGCGGTCAGCCGGATTGGCGCCCGGTTCAATGGTTTCGTTGACGTCTGCGAGAAAGGCTTCGATCTGATCGGAGAGGTGACCGGTGGAATCGAGCAGGCTACGGTGCTTGAGTCCGCGGGTGAAGTCATCCAGGGATGAGGCGATGCCCCGCAGATCGCGGCGGGACCAGACCCAGAGTACAAAGAAGAAGAACAGGTGCGCTCCACAGGCCAGAATGATGATGAAGGTGGAGAGTCCTGAAAGCTGGCTTAAGTACTGCGACATCAATGACACCCGGAGTTGAAGATAGTTGAGTCCCTGTTCTGTGTCCGACCTGGCGCACGGTCCCTGTCTAACAAACGTTATTATTAGCAGGATCGATCAAAATCATCTGGTTTCCTTGATCTTTCCTGTCGATCGGCGACTGCAGTCCATTTTACACTCCAGTCACAACGAATATAACGAAAAAGGATGCCGCCTTCCGCAGAAGAGGGCATCCTTTGAGGTTCTGGTTTTACTGATTCCGACTGGGATCAGGCACCATATTTTTCCAGGCGACCGGCGTGCGCCATAGCCATGGACATCAGGTACTTGGCTTCAAACTGTCCCAGTCCGCCTTTAATGCACTCGGCTTCACCGAAGCTCTGGCAGCCATCAAATCGGGCGTTTTCCGCAGACAGCAGTACAGGCACGGGGTGCCAGCTGTGCGATTTCATTTTGGACGGTGTGCTGTGGTCGCCGGTGACGATGAGCACATCCGGCTTGAGTGCCTTGATGCGGGGGATGCAGGAATCGACTTCTTCGGTCTTGGCGACCTTGGCAGCGAAGTTACCATCTTCGCCGGTGGAGTCGGTGTATTTGTAGTGCACGAAGAAGAAGTCGTAATCGTCCCAGATCTTTTCGAGGCAGTCCATCTGCGATTCGAGGGTCTGGCCGGCATCTTTGACGTCCATGCTGACCAGGCGGGCCAGCCCACGGTACATCGGATAGACGGCAATGGCAGCGGCACGGGTGCCGTAGACTTCTTCGAAGGTGGGGATCTCCGGCATCTTGGCGATGCCCCGCATGGTGAGCAGGTTGGCAGGACGATCGTCTTTGAGGATCTCGCCAGCCTGCTTGAGGAATTCCTTACAGATCTCGGCGGTCTTCTGAGAGGCTTCGTTCTGTCCGACTGGTTCGAGAGGAGGTACGCCGGTTTTCTGAGGATCGGTATCGTTGATGTCGCCGCCCAGGCCTTTGGCCCGCAGGACGATCACCAGGCGGTATTCTTTGACCGGACGGACGAAAACTTCGACGCCGGGAATTTCGATCTGATCGAGTTTCTTGCAGAGCTCGACTCCGATATCGCTGGCGATGCGACCGGCACGACGGTCGGTGATGTTGCCATCATCGTCGAGCGTACAGAAGTTGCCTCGGATGGCGACGTCATCGGGACCGAGTTCAAAATCGATGCCCAGCGCTTCGAGTACACCGCGACCGATGTTGAACTGCAGCGGATCGTAACCGAACAGTCCCAAGTGACCGGGGCCACTCCCGGGAGTGATGCCAGGGAGCACGGGAATGCTGCGTCCCAGGGTTCCGTTTTTGGCCAGTTCGTCGAGGTTAGGGGTGTTGGCTGTTTCCAGTTCGGTTTTTCCGCCCGGTTCCAGGGGGAGTCCGCCCAGTCCGTCAGAGACGAGCAGAACAATCTTGGAATCATTTTTCTTCTGCAGTTTTTTCATTAACGCATGCAAATCAGCCATTGAAATACTCAAACCTTATATTCGTATGTTTATATATGATGGAGCGGGTCTGGCCCGTTCCGCACGATTTCCGATAGAAGCTATACCATAGCGGAATCCGGGGAAATTGTTAAGCAGGACGGCGGGTCATTCAGCAGCCAGCGGGCAATTAGCGCGGGTTCTCGGCGGGAGTCGCAGCGGCGAGGCGATCGCGGAAAAACTGCAGGCTTTCGGTGGCCATCAGCTCAGAGTTGAAGCACTGGCGCACGCGTTCGTAACCCTGTTGTGCCAGTTGTTTACGGTAATCCTTGTCCTGGTACAGACGTTCCCAGGCCTCGACGAGTGCCAGGGTATCTCCCGGGGGAACGAGCAGTCCGCCGGCGGTCTGTTCGATCAATTCCGGAAAGGCACCGTGGGCGGGCTGGACGACGGGGACGCCGTTCGCGAGGGCTTCCAGCACGAAGATCCCCTTGGGTTCGTGGTATTCGGTCGGCACGGAGAGGACGGAGAGGCTTTTGTAGAAGTCGACTTTTTCCTCGTGCGAAGCGGGGCTGCCCCAGTAGCGGTAGGCGTCCTGAAGTTCATCCAGGGGCGCGGTGGTCTCCCTGAACCAGGCTTCGTTTTCTTTACCAAGAAAGCCTCCCACCAGCAGGCGGCTGTCGGGATGGCGCTCGTGGAAGATCTTGAAGGCTTCGACGGCGTTTTGCAGGCCTTTTTCTTTACAGATACGGGCGAAGAAGCCGATGGTGAAAGGTTCTTCGATGCTGGTCTCCGGCGTGCCGTCATAGCCATCCAGATTGATGCCGAGCAGGACTTTGCGGAAATGGTCGACGGGCACATCCAGGTAAGCGGACATGAAATCGCGGTAGTAATCACTGTGTACGAGAACGCCATCCAGTTGTTGCACGTTCGAGCGGATCAGTTCCAGCGAACGGCTGCGGTAGGGTTCTCCGAGTTCTTCCAGAAAGACATCGTCTCCCTGAAGAATGCAGAACAGGGGTCCCTTGAAATGCTGCTTGATGGTCCTGATGGTCCCCGAGAGCAGGGCGTTGCTGAGGCAGATGACATCGGGCTTGAGCGTCTCACCGAGGAACCGGGCGAGTTCTTCAATTTCGACACCTTCGGCTCCCTGTTCTCCTTCCAGCAGATTGACGGTCAGGGCGCCCAGTTCGTGGGCGTCATTACTGACCCCGAAACTGGTCGCGAGGTTAATGATCCAGGGTGTGTCCAGCCAGTGTTTGAGGAAGCGGGGCAGAGCGCGCCAGATGCGGGAACGGTAATTCAGATAGACGTTGATCCCTCCCAGGAAGACCGGGGAGCCGGTCATGTTTTCTTCGTCGACGCGAATGGGAGTGTAGGTGGGGACGAGGGTTGCTTCGGCCCCCTGCAACATCATGGCTTTGGTCCAGGTGTTGTCGTGCATGCATGCACCGCAGAACATCCCTGCTCCTCCGGAGGTGATGATGGCGACATGCAGTTTCTTGTCTGGCGGTGGGGTCATAAACGGTGTACCTGAGTAATTACGGGCGGGAAGAGGATCAGGTCTGGTTCAGATGCCGGGGGGCGATCTCCTGCACGAAACGTTTTAACAGAGCCATGGTTTCGGGTGTATCGTGAATCGAGTGGCGGAACTCATCGAGGGAGAGTCCGGCGATTTTCTCGACATATTCGGGGTAGGTATTAAGGCGGCCCAGGAACGATTCCCGGTCGAGTTCAGGATGGAACTGAGTGCAATAAATGGGGCGATCGAGGAAACGATACGCCTGATTTTCCACACGATCAGTGGAGGCGAGCAGTTCGGTTCCCGGAGGTAGTTCAACGACCGTATCTTCATGACCCATCAGACCTTGCAGAATATCGCCTGCGGGGCCGAAGATGGGATCAGCCTGTCCTGCAGCGGTCAGGTTGACGTGATGGACACCGATTTCTGCCCGGTTGAGATCGTGGACCACGCGGCCTCCCATGGCGCGGGCCATTGCCTGGAATCCCCAGCAGGAAGCGAACGTGGGTTTACGGAGATCGTGCACAACCCGCAGACTTTCCAGGGCAATCTCCAGCCAGCGACCTTCTCCTGCGGCGGAATAGTGACCACTGCCGCCGATGAAGACGACATCATGAGACACGAGATCGACTTCCGTTAATGGACCGCCGAGCAGATCGAAGACGGCGATCTGGCTGGTGTCGACATCCAGGGAGCGGGCGAAACAGTTGACTTCCTGCTGTTTCATCGGATCGTCTGAATTGCGAACCTGTAACAGGAGGTAGCGAAGTTGTTGCAGCATTACAGTCCGTTCATTTCCTCACGTTGTCCCGCGATAGGGAAAACGGTAATCATGTATTCAGAATTCTAATGGCGCTTAAGCTCACTGCCGCTAATCTGACAGCAATTTTATCTTACAATTCCCTTGCAGGAAATGATATCAAGGTCGTCAGAATCTCGGATTTTGATTCAGCGCAGACCTCAGGAATCAGTGATAGTTCATGTATGAACAGATGCCAAATCAGATTTTTTACGAGGAATTCATTTTCGTTTTATATATCGCTTGACAAAAATGACGATTCTGGCGATATTCACTATACACAAATTGTTTTTATCTCGTGCGTCATCTCCCAGGAGGATATATAAGTTTTCCTTTTTTTGAACCTCTTCGATGCATGAATTATTCAACGCCAGTCAGCTCGTCTTGACTGGCGTTTTTTTGTGTCCATACGGCGATTCTGTTAGAATGATCTGATCCTTACCTGATCCGACCTGTTTTACTGACTGGAATCAACCATGCGATGCTTTCAAACCGCTCCCCTGCTGCTGATATTCTGCCTCGCGACTTACCCGACGACTGTCTGGGGTGACTCCAAAACAGAGGCCGCCTCCCGAATGCTGCAGGCGGAGGAACTGGGACAGATCTCTCCCCTGCACCGGAGTGGCCAGATCTACCTCGCAGGTCAGCCGGGAGAAGAAGATTTCAACCTGATTCAGAAAGCGGGCGTTAAGACGGTGATTAATCTGCGTCCTTCAAGGGAGCTGAAATGGGACGAAGCGATGTACCTGAAGATGCTGAATCTGGATTATGTGCAGATTCCCTTCAGGGCGCCGGAATCATTGACGCCTGCGATTTTCGACCAGTGCCGCAAACTGCTGAATGACAAATCGAAGCAGCCTCTGGTTCTGCATTGTGCATCAGCCAACCGCGTGGGAGCAATCTGGCTGACGCATCGTGTGCTGGACGACGGCCTCAGTTTCGAAGCGGCCCTCGCAGAAGCCAAACAGGTCGGACTGAAAACCCCGGGTTACATCGAGCAGGCCAGAGCGTATATCGCCCAGCAAGGGAAAGCGGAGTAAGCGGAATTATTGTGTTTGTATCTGAATCTGCCCCGATTTGAACATCAGAACCGGCTCCTCAAAATCTGCATCAAAGATGCGATAATTGACCTGCTCCCACTGATGCGAGCGGGCGTTTTCTGCTGTCAGTGAGGAAAACTGCAAGCGTCTTATCCCCATGTCCGGCAGCCTGCATTCTGCGACCTGTTCCAGAGAAAGACAGGCGACCAGGTTCGTCGCCAGATCGGATTCCAGTATCAATTCAATGTCTGGATAAGGTCCAGCAGACCACTCCATCACAAAACGAGCGACGTTCGTAAACTCGTGCCAGGGAAAGTCTACAAGCAGTGTATCATTGATCTCGAACGTCTGGCCGGCCTGCAGGGTAATCATCTTCGCTGCCCTCTCTTCCCTCAATTCCCATTTCGTAATGGAAATGCTCCTGGCTCGCGCTGGTGAAGCGGCTGATAAACCGGGGGCTGGACTGATAATCCCTGGAAGGTTTGAAAATTCCTTCCGCGATAGCCCAGTCATAGACGCCTGTATCGAGAGGATACTTAGTCAGAATACCTGAAAGCTGATGTTGGGCGATGAAGTCTTCCGCTTTTTCTTTTGTGGAAAATACACCACAGCAAAACTGCGCTGCAGTCCCATGAAATACCCACACCGCATCATTTTTTACAGCCATAATAAGTCCCGAAACGATACCTGGCTCCGGATTTCCAGATGTTGAACATACCGGAAACCAGGACACGTTCCAGAAAAACAGGTTCACACTGTAGCAATGAGGGGCAGTCGGCCCCGTAAGTGGTCAGGCTTTGATCGACCTGGCGTTGTGACTGACATGGTGGCATTCCAGTACCGACTTTTCCCAGACGAAGATCTCCAGGGGTGGCAGATTCCACAATACCATCGAACGTTTCTCGGGAGGACCGAAGTATTCTGTTGCCAGATCACAGACACTGCTGCGGAACTGGTATGTCACGAAAGCACCGCCGGGGGAGAGTTGCTGATAGATGGATTCCATCAATGTGCGTCCCTCTTCCGGCGAGAGGACTGAGAACGGAATCCCCGAGACGATGGCATCAGCCGAGGTAAAGTAGTTCCGCTTCAGAATGGATTCCAGATCGAGGGCAGAACCGATCTCGACGATCAGACGCGAGTCTGCGATCTGCTGGAGCGATGCAGCGAACTCTTCGACCACTTCCACACAGAGCAACTTGGACTGATCAGACATAGCCTGCAGCAGGGCCTTTGTCGTCTCGCCGGTTCCCGGTCCGAGTTCGATAACGGTTTTGGCGTTACTCAGACAGGCAAGTGAGCTCAGTTTGCGTTGCAGGTAACTGGAACTGGGAATACAGGAAGCCACCTGCAGCGGGTTCTCGAAGAAGCCACGCAGAAAACAGGGCAGGGTCGAAGTGATCGATGTAGTGTCCTCACCTGGCGAACGTGAAATATCCATGATGTAATCCTGACTGAAGAGGTGATTCGGCTAGCGTTTGTCACGAATGGCTTCGATCAGCTCAGCTTTATTCAGCTTGCTGCGGCCCTGAATGTGATGCTCTTTCGCGAGATTGTAAAGTTCATCTACAGTGCGGTCTTCCAGACGTGTGTGAGGGTTACCGGTTCCCTGAGTGGTCTCCTGGGGCGTTCTTCCCTCTTTCCGCCGTTGTTTATTGACTGTGCGCGCGGCGATCTCTTTCGCCTCGGAACTGGATTTTCCTCGCTCAAGGGCACTCTCTCTGATTTTCTTGTACTGCTTTTCATCTTTTTGTGTCCAGGTGGTCGGCATGGTCTCAGTTCCTGGCGGCCGGTATTAAAAAGAAAACTGAAGCGAGTTCCCCCCCCATTCTCATTGGCATGGCCCGCTCGAGAGCCATACCCGATATAGAAACTCGCTCCAGTTTTTATCGGAGTTAGATAGAGTGAAACCAGTTGCATTTCCCGTGCCAATACCACTTCACGGCTGAGCAGTAATTTAAGCCCTTCACGCCTGAAATACCGCGGACAAGGCAGGAAAGCGTGATGAGAATTTTTTCCGGCTCAGCCAGGTGGCTGGATTCCGAAATGAAAGGGAAGCAGCTTTAGAATCTGACACGGTTGCTGAGCGACCAGCGTGGTCTCTGGCAAGCCACAATCAGCAGTGATCTGAGACATAACGCGAAGCGAAACAGAATCGCAGCCAGGTGGAAGAACTGCTCACTCTGACGAGCTCTAAGCGATTGCTATTAGACGATTTCCGGCATTGGGAGATAGCCGCTGTCGACCAGATACTGGGGACGACCGGCGTGATCGGGCAGGGTGACCCGCTCGATGTCGATTCCCATATTGTGGTAGAGGGTCGCAAAGACTTCCTGGAAGTGGACAGGACGGTCATCCGCTTCGCCGCCAAGACGATCAGTGGTGCCAATCACCTGGCCAGTCTTCATTCCACCACAGGCGAGCAGTGCGTTACAGACGCGGGGCCAGTGATCCCGACCGCTGTTGTTGTTGATCTTGGGAGTCCGTCCAAATTCGCCCCAGGCGATGACGGTCGTGTCTTCGGCAAGTCCCCGCTGATGCAGGTCTTCAATCAGAGCGGTGATGGCCTGATCGAAATCGGGGAAGTTCTCTTTGGCCCGTTTGAAGTTGCTGCCATGCCAGTCCCAGAAGCTGTAACTCAACGTCACCATGCGGGCCCCCGCTTCAACGAGTCGACGGGCCAGCAGGAACTGTTCGTTCAGACGAGGGGCGGCGTCCCCCTGCTTGCGCGAAGTCCCTTTGCCGTAACGTTCCCGAACCGCGGGATCTTCTTTGGAGACATCGAGTGCTTCGACGAGTCGTCCGGAGGAGAGAACGCCGAATGCCTGTTCGTTAAAGGCGTCCAGGCCTTCCATGGAGCCGCTGTTATCTGCATCGCGGCGGAACTGATCGAAACTCGTTAAGAGTTGCTTTCGATCCTGCAGACGGTCCAGGGTAATTCCATTGAGGGTCATATCCCCCTTCATTTCCCCGTTCGGATTGAAGGGAGTATGTGAGGTGCCCAGGAAACTGTTTTTTCCGAAGTTGTAGGGCGTGTGCTGCATCTTCGGCGAGAGGTTCACATACGCAGGGGCCGTTGCCCGCGGATCGCCTTTGAGGCGCGAGAGAGCAGAACCGATTTCCGGCCATCCACCTGCAGGCTGATTGCGATCGCTGTGTCCGGTCATACATTGAAACGAAGCGTGTTGACCAATAGACCCGACGAGTGAATTCACGAAGATACTTTTATCAGCGAGACTGGCCAGGCGGGGCAGATGCTCACAGATTTTGATGTCCGGTACATTCGTGGAGATCGGGTTGAACTCGCCTCGAATTTCGGAAGGCGCATCCATCTTGAGATCGTACATGTCCTGATGCGGCGGTCCACCCGGGAGGTAGATCATGATGATCGACTTGTGTGATTTCCCGGTACCCGACTGTTGTTCTGCCCGCAGAAGTTGTGGGAGCGTCAGACCGCCGAATCCCAGCGCGCCGACCTTGATGAAATTGCGGCGTGAGACGCGATTGCAGAATCGGTTGGCAGCTCCGTCGAAAATATTCAGCATTATCTACTCCAGGGCGGGGTCAGCAGTGCGTCCAGTGACGCCAGGCAGGGTATGGTCAGTCTGGATGGAAAGCGTTTCAGTTTCCCATCTTATCTCTGATCGGCGGAGTTGTCCACGTTGATCCATCAAGATCCATTCACATGAGTGGATTCCCTGGATTTTCGTCCCGGGCTGCCTTCGCAATTAATAAAACAGGATCAGGCGGACCGTATCCGTGCCACCGGTTGAAACCCGCCTTTGTCGAGCCGACGGAACGGAGCCTGGACCAAGAGCACAAGCTCTTTAATTTCAGGCATTTAAGGGCAGGTCTGCGGCTTTCCAGGCGGACATACCCCCGAGGACGTTTGCCACATCAGTGAAACCGGCGCGGCGGATGAACGAGGAGGCGATCGATGCGCGATAACCAGAGCCACAGACCACCGCCACCGGTTGTTCCAGGGGGATTTCCTCAAAGCGTTCCTGCAAAGCACCGCCGTGAATGTGGAGTGCCCCTTTGATGTGACCGGCTTCCCATTCCCGTTCGGTGCGAACATCCAGCACCGTCAGCGGGTGCTGCTGCCGCAGTTTGTGATGCAGGTCCCGGACTGAAATGGTCTCCAGCATTTCCAAAGGGAATCCCGCTGTTTCCCAGGCATTGATGCCCCCTTCGAGATAGCCCTGAATGTCGTCGAAACCGACGCGAAGCAGATTGGTGACGACTTCTTGCACCTGAGATGGCTGATCGACGACGAGCAGAATCGGACGGTCATAAGGGAGAACCCAGCCCGCCCAGGTAGGCAGATTTGATCCCATAGGAATGTTAATAGAATCCGGGATGTGTGCTGCCGCGAACGCCTCTTTGGAACGGACATCGACAATCAGGCAATCCTGACACTGTCGCTCTGCAACCTGTTTCGCCGACCAGCGTTTCTGTCCCGGGAGTTCCGGTCCGATGATCGCCGGACCTTCCTTATTGATTCGTTTCATGCGACTGAAATAGGAAGGGGAGAGCGGCATGTCCTGCAGCAGGTCTTCGATCCAGGGTTGTTCGTCCTGCTTCTGCAAGACACTGCTGAAACGCCTTTCAAAACCCAGTGTGGACGAACGTCGCGAGCCAATCGCTTTTCCACACAGAGAACCGGCCCCGTGTGCAGGAAAGATTTCCAGGAAATCGGGCAGGGCCTCGATTCTCGTAAACACGCTTTCATAAAGTTGGTGCGCGAGCTTCTGTTGTTCGGCTTCGCCCAACAGATCCGGACGTCCGACATCGCCTACGAACAGAAAGTCCCCTGTAAACATGCACCAGGGCGTATCCGGGCTGCGGGATTCGTCGAAGAGCAGTATGGCGATGTGTTCGGGTGTGTGACCGGGAACATGCCGAAACTCGAACCGAAGCTTCCCTAACGACAGCGTGTCGTCTGCTGATACATGACGATCAGCGAATGATTGAGTCCAGTCCGCAGCGCCATACGCTGAACAGTAAATCTGCGGTTGATTGTTCAGTCGCGCTTTCAACTCACATGAGCCGGAAACAAAGTCGGCATGCACGTGGGTCTCGATAATATATTCAATGTGCAAATCTTGCTGGCGGGCAAATTCAATGAAGTCATCGACATCGCGGGGCGGGTCAATCACGACCGCGGCCCCGCTCTGATCATCACCGATCAGGTACGAACTTATCGCCAGCCCCGGCACAAACCGTGGATAAAAAATCATGATGAGTACTCTCTGCGGATTGAGTGTGACGCTTATTTGTCGTGCGTATCAACGTAGTGCTTGACGAAGTCCTTGAGTTCAGGTTTGTCACACTGGAAGCCCATCTCTTCTGCTTTCTGCAGGGTCTGTTCGCCGGACATTCCGTTTTCGACGGCGCGTTTCATCATGGCCATCGCACCGGCGCGCTTACCACTTTTACAGTGAGCGAAAATCGGTTTGGGCAATGCCTCAAACTGCTCACGAAATTCGTCGACCTGTCTATCGTCCAGCATGTTCATGGAAACAGGAATGTGGCAGTATTTCATTCCCGCTGACTCAACGGCTTTTCCTTCCGCTTCGGGTGTCAAAGGCATTCCTTCTTCATTGGCAGTGCGAAAGTTCACAATTGATTTGAAACCTTCGTTGCCGAATTCGTAAATTTCGTCCCGGTTCGGCTGAGGTCCAACGGTAATCTGATCACTGATTTGCATCGTGTTATCCATGTGTAGACTCCTCTTCTCTTGAAGGTCGAGTGATTCACTATCCGCTATAAAATCAGTCGCAAATAACATACCAGACATGCAAATCCAGATAAGTTCCTGCTTTTGCCAATCACTGAATGGATTGCTGGTTGATCAGCGTCCACAGTGCCTGCTGAGCCGACAGTGGAAAAACAATATTCAAAAAAATGCGTGATGTTCCTTCGGGAAAAACGCCTTACAATATGAGATGTCATTCCGCAGGAAGTACATTCACTGCGGAATGACTGATGTGCAATAGACTTACCACATTAACCAGGAGCCCTGTCATGCGTCGTTCGATTCTGAGTCCTGTCTGTCTGGGAACGCTGTTCCTGATGAGTCAATTCGCTGCTGCCGCCCCGCTGGCGGAGGAATATCTGACAACGGGAAAACTGGAGGAAGGGGCTCAGGCCCTGCAGAAACAATTGAAAGTGAATCCGGAAGATGACGAGGCGCGGTTTGGTCTGGGAGTGGTGCAGTTCTTTCAGTCGTTTGAGCATCTGGGAGGAACTTTGGCTCAGTATGTGGGAGGAAATTTGAATCGGTTTGGATTACGGACAGAAGATGTCAGACGCGGGCTGCCGGAACCAATCCAGGAGATTCTGTCTCAAGCTCCCGATTCCAAAACGGCCACCTATGCCGATACCCGTCAAATGCTGCAGACGTGGGTGGATGATCTAAACGCGGCTGAGAAAACCCTGTCTGCTATCAAAGATCCGAATGTGAAACTGCCGTTGCATGTGGGGCTGATCAAGGTTGATCTGTTGGGAATTGGTAAACCGGTCGAAGCACGATTCCTGTTGAGCAGAGCAGGCGTCTCTCAGCAACAGGCAGATGCGGAACAGTTTTTAATTGATTTTGATCGCGGCGATGCGGACTGGCTGGCCGGTTACTGCAACTTCCTGTGTGCCTGGGGCGAGGTCCTGCTGGCGATTGACGGACAGGAATTATTTAACTGTACGGCCCATCTGTTTTTTGAAAAGGTCGACACGCCATACCCCTTTCTGCTGGAAGAGCACGGAAATGTAGATAGCATCGTTGGTGTAGATCGACCGCTCGTCTCGGACATCCTGGCGTTCATCCACCTCTGGCGGTTTGAACTCAAGGAACCGGAGCGGATGAAAGCGGCGCTGGCCCACCTGGAAGATATGCAGCGGCATGCGAAATCGATGTGGAAGTTTTATCTGGCGGAAACCGACAACGAACGCGAATGGATTCCCAATCCACAGCAGACCGGCGTACTGGAAATCAAGGTTACGCAGGAGATGGTCGATACCTGGCTCGTCGTGCTGGACGAAGCAGGAGAGGTGCTGCAGGGGAAGAAGCTGATTCCCTTCTGGCGTGGCAAACCGGGGACACAGGGTGTGAACCTGCGACGGGTATTTACTGAACCGCGGAAGATCGATCCGTTTCTATGGTTCCAGGGAACCGCGGCGGCCCCGTACCTTGAAAAGGGTGAGATCACAGATTTCGCCGATCCAGAACTGTGGACTCGCATCAACCGGACATTCGGCCGTAATCGGTTCTTCACGCTGGCATTCTGGTTTAACTAATTGATTGGATTAGATGTTGTTTCAGCCAGGCAGCTGTCGAACAGTTCGGTCAATTCGCCAGGATCGAAGCCGGTACCGATCGCGACAATGCGGGTGCGGGGAGGACGTGTGCCCCAGTCGTCGAGAGGCGTCAGTTCGGTCCGACGGCCGACGGCCTGCAGCGCGTGTCGTTGCTCGGGAGCTTCTGAACAATAGACAATGCCTTTGCAGCGGTAGATTGAAGCGGGTAACTGTCGACGAACCATGGTCTCCAGTTTCTCAATGGAGAAGGGCTGGTCTGATTGATAGCTCCAGGTTGCGAACAGCTGGCTGGCGGTCTGTTGATCGCCGGCCAGTTCCGGATTCTGCTGTTGTGCTTCCAGGTGGGCCGGATCGAAGCGACCGACGGCCAGCAGGATCTCCAGCGGAACATCGCAGCGCTGTGCCTGCACAATGCGAATCCGCTGCAGATGTTGACCGATCCAGTCCTCGATGACTTCCAGGTGCGTGGGGCCGACGAGATCAACCTTGTTTAAAAGAACCATGTCGGCAAAACCGATCTGCCGGAGTTTGAGGGCCGTCAGTTCCTCATTTTCGGCATGCGTGAAAATGGCTTCGGCATCAACGACACAAGTGATGCTGTCCAGCCGGAGTAGTTTCTCGTAGCGCGCGTTCAGGAACGTCATCACGATGCCTTCGGGTTCCGCCACGCCGCTGGCCTCGAGAATCACGTAATCGATGACATCATCACGGGTCAGCAGTTGTTCCAGCGAGTTGACGAGGTCATCACGAATTTCACAACAGACACAGCCGTTGGTCAGATTGATCGTGTTTTCCTCAACGCCTTCCACCAGTTCGGCATCGATGTTAATCGAGCCAAAATCATTGACCAGCACGCCGACGCGGAGACCATGTTCTCCGTTAAGAATCCGGTTCAGGAGTGTCGTCTTCCCGGCCCCCAGGAATCCGGTCAGGAGTGTCACGGGAACGGGATCACGGCCTGGAATTTCAATGGGGGTCAGGCGTGGTCCCGGGGCAAGAATGGGGCGTTCGTCTGCTGGCTTCACGGTCTCTTTTCCTCTGCGCGAAACAGACCTGCTGCCGGGAGATCAGCGGGAGGTCTGGAAATCGGGTGTGCTTTACTGGCTGTCGTCATCCACTTTGATACCGCGGGCTTCGAGCATTTCCTTCGGATTGAGTGTAATGCCGGGCCACTTCTGCACCGGTTTGCGATAGGCATCGGGCGGATAGTATTTATGCGGGTCGATTTCCAGTTCGCGGAGGAACTCAGACTGCTGTTTCTCACGCGGGAGTCGAGGAGTGGGCAGTATAATTTCCGCCGGCAGTTTTTCGCCCGGTTTGAGCAACCAGCGGGGATCCATCGAGGCAGGGGCTGCGCCATCGGGGAGCAGGGCTTCGCGGGACCAGATGGCATCTTTGGTGACGTTAATCACCTGGACATCGGGGCCGGCAAACATGAACAGGCCATCCCAGTTGGAGCGGACTTCGGCAGTTGATTCGGCTTCGAGTGCGGGCCCTGCATATTCGTAATGGCAGATAGCGCCCATGCGAGGCTGTGTCTGTTTAAAGAGATAGCCGGCGGCATAATACATGGTGTGGAATATGTCGATCGTGTATTCCCAAAGTTCCGCGGGGGCTCCCAGTTTCATCGAAGAAAGCTGAGGCACATCGATGGTCCCTTCAGAGACGAAGACATCGACGCCTTTCCCGTATTTCGCAGAGAGTTCGTCGGGACGACCATCGCCGGTCCAGACAAAGGAGAGTCCTGCGTCTTCCCAGTCGAGTCGATAGGCGGAAGCACCATCTTTAACGTGGGAGCGGGGCCAGTGTCGGACGACGACGCCATCTTTGTTGTAGCAGATGCCGTTTTCTTCGCGCCAGTCAAACTCAGTGACTTCAATTTCCATGCCGTCGCCGATGGGGCAGGCGTTGAAGTTTTCCTCGTGCCAGCGGTTCATTTCCCGCATGTGTTTGACCATGTGCTTGATCCCCAACTCGGGGGTGCGACCGGAAGGTCCGTAAACCCGCAGCGGTGTATAACCGCCGGAGAATGCCCGGAAGGGATAGAAATAAGGCAGGTCAGCAAAGTGATCGGAGTGCAGGTGGCTGATGAAGATATCATTGATCAATGGCGCGGGAACCTGCATGGCAATGGCATTCGAAATACTGCCGTTTCCGAGATCAAAGAAAAAACGCCGGGGCTGGGCTTCGCCGGTTCCCAGTTCAACCAGGATCGAAGTTCCGGACTGCAACCGCGTGGGAGGCCAGGGAGTACTACCCAGGAACGAGATCCGCATTTCGTTCTTCGGAAGAATTTCCGTGCCGGGCATGAACACGTTGCGGTTCTTGATGGCCGGCCAGGGTTTGTAGTAATCAGGCAGGCTGATCCCGCCCCCCGGTCGTGCTCCGTACGGGTTTTTCATCTCACATTTACCGTCACTGTCTGCAGCAGAGGAGATACCGGGAACGGAGGCCGCCAGTCCAGCACCTACCGCAGCAGCGCTACCTTTGAGGAAATTGCGTCTGCCCTGGGAATTGTCAGCTGGCTGTTTCTGTGGAGTCTCGTCGGCAGTCAATGCTGTCTCCTCTCTGTCGTGTTGTGTGATGGTAATCGCGGTGAGAAAAGTCAATGAGGAGAAACATCGCAGGCTGGCTCAGTCGAGTTGTGTTTTGACGACGCAAATCGATGGGAGAAATACAGTTCCAGCTGAGCACCGTACCCATTGTTTCTAACGGTAGTATTCGATTGTATCGGCTGTTGGAGGAGAGCACCAAACGTTTCTTGGGGATTTAGAAGAATCCCGGACAGAACTTACGGAGCCCTGCAGCGCGTCTCTTCTGGCAGTTTTAATCAGCGGCTACGGGAACCGCCTGCTGAAAATCTCCTTCTCGCTTTCAATTCGAATTGATACAAGGACAGTACAGAGGTATACTCCACCCAACTCCATCACGAAACCTGACCGCGTACCGGTTCGGCCATCAGAATCACGCCGCAGAGAGACGAGCATAAAGCGAATACCGATGATTAAGGTGAACTATAAAGTCTTGCTCCGCTGTTATCCCGGGGAAGTCATTTTTTATGTGGTCGGTGTCATCGTGGGGTTGGCCCTGATGACGGTGCATGCTGCACTGGGCGGAGCGATCGCCGGTGTTTCGGTGATCGCCTGCATCATGAATCTGAATTCCTGGAAAGGTCATTTCGCGCAGGGTGCGTTGTTACCTGCAATTGTGGTGAACCCGGATAAGGGGTTGATTGCGGTCGTCGCGGACATGGATGCCCAGGGAGGCCGCCCGTATCCGGTGGTCAAGATCGTCAAGCGACCGATTAAAAGTGCGACCGGTGCTCCGTTCAAGAAGGGGTCGCGGCTGGCGACAGTCGCCACATTTCATAACAGCAATATCGTGAGCAACAAGCGCTGGACCGATTTCAATCCGATTGCCGTCAACTGTGCGACTGCCAGTCGAAAAATCATTAAACGGGCGATTAACGCCATCGATGAAGAAGAGTGGGAACTGCTGCTGAAAGTCGTGAAGAAGCTGGATCAACCTTACAAAGCGGGGATCTATCCACTCTGATGCCCCAGATCACCTGACACAGGGGAGGAAACGAGCATGCGACCACAGCCGATGATTGTTGTGAATGATGTCCCCGCCAGCAGTCGCTGGTATCAGAGTCTGCTGAATGTCGAAAGCGGACATGGCGGCGATGAGTACGAACAGCTGGTCCGCGAGGATGGCACGCTGATCCTGCAACTGCATCACTGGGACGTGCACGAACATCCCTTTCTGGGAGATCCCGAGGCATTGAAGGGGAACGGTGCCTTACTCTGGTTTGAAATTGATGATTTCACCGAGGCGGTCGCGCGGGCGAATTCGATGACTGCTGAGATTCTGGATGGGCCGCTGGTCAATCCAAATGCACAGCATCGTGAGCTCTGGGTTCGCGATCCGGACGGCTACACTGTCGTACTGGCGACGAAGTATGGCGATCTCTAAACTCCCTCTATGAAGTTTTTGCCGGATTCTTTTTTCTTTCAACAGGATTTTCACCGTATGACATTCACAACGATCAAGGTCTCCGGTGCGGAGGCAGTAGAACAGCTGAATGCGTTACGCGAACAGTATCCGCAAACCGGACTATATCCGTTTTTGATCGGGTCGGATGAAGAACGGCAGAGGATCACGGAAGCTGCTGAATTTAATCAGGAGTCACCCGAGGAAATTATCCTGATCTCGCAAAAAGTCAATCTGGACGAATGGGTGGCGGAACGTCGGGCGGAACTGGAAGAGTATGGATTTTCTGCCGATGAAATGCTGGGGGAATGGCCGGGGGACATATCCGAGAAGGGCTCCCTCAGCTTACACAAAGATGTTCTGTCGGGGAGAATTCATCCCGAAGTCTTTCTGGGACAGGTGCAGATCGAAAGTCCCTGGCAGCTTCCAGCGGCTTTAAAATATGGTGGCTGGAATGACTGCCCGGAACCGGAGGTTCAATGTGCCTTCCACCGTAAATGGCATTCCGAATATGGAGCGGAGATCTGTGGGGTCGCCGGGGATGTTATCGAATGCACAGTAGAGCGGCCTCCGCAAGATCAGGAATCTGCCCTGCGGCTGGCGTGGGAGCAGTACTGGTACTGTGCCGATATCGTGGATCAGGGGTGTGAAACTATCAATAATCTGGCCGCGACTCTGCTGAAATCTCCTTACTGGTTCTTCTGGTGGGATTAAGAGAAATCCCAGCGAAAGCCCTACCAGAACAGCCGGTGAGAACTATAATCGCGGGTGAGTTCGTTCTGGAAACGCGCTCTGTGAGGGGATCGTTGCCCACCTTCGGTGAGCAGGTAACAGACGTTTTCTGTTTCCGGTGGCAAGCGCCCTTCCGCTCAGATTTTTAATTCAATATACCAGCGGCTACTCCGCGCCGCTTAAATCTATATCTCCAGAGAATGGGCTGTCCATGTCACGGGAAATCACGTCTGAAATCATTGCTTCGTTTTCCGAACCACTGGAAACTCATCCGATTTATGAGTCGATGGCGACGCTGGAGGACCTGCAGCGGTTCATGGAACACCATGTCTATTCGGTCTGGGATTTCATGTCGCTGGTGAAGACGCTGCAGGGGATTGTGGCTCCCACGGGAGCGCCCTGGGTGCCTGTGGGCGATGGAAGTATTCGAAGGTTTATCAATGAGATCGTGCTGGAAGAAGAATGCGATGAAACCGCGGACGGCGAATTCGCGAGCCATTTCGAACTGTATCAGACAGCCATGAATGAAGTGGGGGCCGACACCGGACCGCTGAAGGAATTTATCGCCATCGTCAAATCGAGCGGGATCGAGAGTGCGCTGGCTCTCCCCTCTCTGCCCGAACCGTCGCGGCAGTTCACCACCAAAACCTTTGAGTTCATCGCCGATGGCGCGCCACATAAAATCGCGGCGGCTTTCGCTTTGGGGCGCGAACACATCATTCCCAGCATGTTCCGTGCAATCCTGAAGCAGACCGGCGTTTCAGAACAACAGGCGCCCGTGTTTCATTACTATCTGAACCGGCACGTGGAACTGGATGGTGACTTCCATGCCCCGCTGTCACTGCGACTGCTCAACGGACTATGTGGGGGAGACGAAGTCAAAATTCAGGAAGCAATCACAGCGGCGCAGGAGGCCATTCAGGCCCGGCTGCAGTTGTGGGACGGCGTGCTGGAGAGCATTCAGGCATCGGTCTGAAAATCTGGTAGCGACAACGACGTCGATGCTCTACAATCGGAGCGCCCGTTTGAATTCCCTTTCATTCCGTTCTCAACAGGTGGCGTTCCTAGATGACTTACCCTGCATTCAAAGCCGCTCTCGCGCATGTTGCTCCCGTATTTCTCGATAAAGACCGGACGGTCGAAAAAGCCTGCTCGCTGATTCGCGAGGCGGCTCGTAACGGAGCGCAGATCATTGTCTTCCCGGAGACTTACATCCCGGCGTTTCCGGTCTGGTGCGCACTGCAGGCCCCCATTCATAACCACGATCTGTTCTGCGAACTGGCGGCGAATACGGTTCAGGTGGACGGACCGGAGTTGGCGACGATTGCTGAAGTTGCCAGGGAGTGCGGGATCTTCGTCTCAATGGGCTTCAACGAAGGGACGCACGTCAGTGGCGGCTGCATCTGGAATTCCAACGTGCTGATCGGCGATGAGGGGACAGTTCTCAATCATCACCGTAAAATCGTACCCACGTTTTATGAGAAGCTGGTCTGGGCTCCCGGCGATGGGGCCGGCCTGGTGGTTAACCCGACACGACTGGGGCAGGTAGGGATGCTGATCTGCGGTGAGAATACGAATCCCCTGGCGCGGTTTACGCTGCTTGCCCAGGGAGAGCAGGTGCATCTCTCGACCTATCCGCCGGTCTGGCCCTCGCACGATCCTGCGGTACACGAGAACTATGATCTGAAAAACGCGATTCTGATTCGCGCGGGAGCCCACGCCTTTGAAGGAAAACTGTTCAACCTGGTGGCTGCGGGCTACCTGGATCGTGCAGCGCACGATCAACTGGCCAGCCGGGATAAAGAGGCGGGCCGCATTCTCGATGCGAGTCCGCGGGGGATTTCGGTGGCCATCGGTCCCAGCGGCACACCCATCAGTGAGATTCAACAGGCAGACGAAGGTCTGCTCTACGCGGACGTCGATCTGGCGTTGTGCGTGGAACCCAAACAGTTGCACGACCTGGTGGGTGGTTACAACCGCTTTGATATCTTCCAGCTGACCGTCGATCGCAGAGCGCAGCGGCCCGTGCGCTTCCACAACAATGGGGATGCTCCCGATACAGACGCGGATACGTTGACGTTCCATTCATGAAGTTGATCGCGTCAACAAAAAGTGCCTCTGAATCCGCTCATGAATCCAGAGGCATGCTGTGATTTTTCTTAAGTGGCTGCAAGTGTTACTTGCTGACCGTTTCGATTTTGCCGTTCCCTTTGGATGCATCTGTTGAGTAGACGTGAATATCCTGTTGAGGGAAGGGGATCGAAATGCCGGCCTGGTCGAAGCGGCGTTTGACTTCGCGAGTGACCGCGGTTTTCACGGCCCACCAGTCGGTGGTTTTGGCCCAGGGGCGACAGACGATGTTGACCGACGAATCGGCGAGGGCATGCGTCACCACGACCGCTTCGGGTTCGCGGAGAACGAGTTCCTGGTCTGCCAATACGTCGCGGATGATTTGTTCGGCCTGTTCGAAGTCATCACTGTACCCGATACAGAACTCAAGATCGACGCGGCGAACCTTGTTAGCGGTGATGTTGGTGATCACGCCGTTCCAGATCGAGTTGTTCGGCACGTGAATGGTCTGGTTGTCAAAGGTGCGGAAGTTGGTGGAAACGAGGTTCATCTGTTTGACGGTTCCCGTGACGCCACCGGCGGTGACGACATCGCCGACATCAAAGGGACGGTTAATCAGAATCATCAGACCGCTGGCAAAGTTACTCAAGGTTCCCTGCAACGCGAGACCGACGACCAGACCAGTGGCCCCGATGGCCGCGAGGACCGGGGTCATATCGACTTCGAGTGCCGTCAAGGCGACTGCAAAACCGACGAGATAGATCACGTTACGAATCGTGCCGCTGATCAGGTTTTCGGCGAGCTGTGTCAAACGGACCTTCCGTTCCAGCAGCCAGCTGATGACGGTCGAACCGATGCGGGCTACGACCCAGGTCAGAAACAGGATCATCAGAAATTTCCCGAGGTTCCAGCCCATCCGCTGGCCTCCTTCTTTTGAAACAAACCAGCCTTTGATGCCCGACCAGGCCGCGCTGGCATCGGAGGTATCGAGTTCGAGACCGGAGACGGCGGCGATGTATTTACGATAGGTTTCAACGTCTCCTCCTTTGGCGGCCAGTGATGTGAGGACCACTTCCAGACGGTCACTCAGTGCGGTGCGTTCGTCCTGCAATCGATTGATGTTCTGCAGGAATGCCGCTTTCATCGCTTCGGCGGATTGTGTAGTGGTGGCATTATCAGGCGTGCTTGTGCTGTCTGCTGTTGTTGCTGATTTTTCTTCCGTGGATGCAGTTGTTCCCTCTTCCGCTTTGGCGGGATCGGGCCTGGCTGCATCGACGGCGACATCCACGCCCAAAGTTTCCTGAGCTTGTTTCGTCAGTTCCTCTTCGGTCTGCCGGGCCTTTTCGTCGGCCATGTGCTGAACTGTTTCTGCTTTTTTCAGTGAATCGAGGGCCTGCTGATCATCGTTCGTGGCGATGGCTTCGTTGGTTTTCTTGACCCCCAGCCGGGCCGCTGCAATCTGGCGGGCCTTGTTGCGCAGCAGTTCAAACCAGGCATTGGCTTCGACCTGCAACTCGTCTTTGGTCAGGGGGCGCACCATGATGCGCAGTTGATCGAGGGGGACCAGAGGGTCGATGGTAGTGACCGGTTTTAACTCTTTTACCGGTGACGGCGGTTCTGCCTGTTTTGCATCCGCTTTCTCTTTGGTTTCCTGGGCCTGGATCTGTGCCCCCGATAGAAAAACAAAACAGAAGAACACGATAAACAGTAACAGCTTTGGCAATCTCACAATTAACTCCGAGGGTTGGAATAAAAAATCTGGTCGCGGGCCCGACTCTCCTGCGGGCACTCTAATGAATTCTGAGCGTCTTTGAGAGTGATTCTGATGAATTTTTCCAGAACACGGTGAATCCACTATCCCATCTTACGTTATATTTGTGCAGCCGTAAAATTTTTTGTGTCAAATCAACGGATTCCCATTTTTGAAAGTGACCTGCGCTCATGACGACGAATTACGACCCGATTGCAGAGCAGTACAAACGGTCCAAGCAGATGCCGTGGCGGACATTTGTGGAATGTTTTACGTTGATGGAACTGACGGGGAATCCCAGCGGTCTGTCCGTACTGGACATTGCCTGTGGTGAAGGTTTTTATACGCGAATGATTCGTCAGCGCGGTGCGGCCCGCGTGACCGGTGTGGATCTTTCCCAGGGCATGATCTCTCTGGCACAACAGCAGGAAGACGGGCACCAGCAGGGGATCGCTTATCTTGTGGGCGATGCACGTGAGCTGCCGGTTCAGGAAGAATACAACCTGGCGATCGCCGCATATCTGTTGAATTACGCACGCACGCGCGAGGAACTGCAGTCGATGTGTGACGGTATCGCGCGGGCGCTCAAGCCGGGGGGACGCTTCGTGACCGTCAACAGCAGCCCGGCGTTTCACTTTCCCGCGTCTCCCTCGTTTCGTCAGTTCGGCTTCGAAACCAAAGCGGTGGGCGACTGGCAGGAAGGAACGCCGATCACCTGGACGTTCCACCTGGAGGACGGTCCCTTCGACATTGAAAACTATTACCTGAGCGTCGCAACCCACGAAGCGGCTTTCCGCCAGGCCGGCTTTAGCGAAGTCCGCTGGCATCGGCCTCAACTCTCGCCGGAGGGCTTGCAGGATCAGACCGACGACTTCTGGTCGCTGCTGCTGGAGAACTCGCCGATTGCGTTTATTGAATGCGTGAAGTGATTTCAACACTGCGACACTCACATTCATAAAAGAATGATCCGCACAGGTCCCGCCTCCGTTCTGCTCGAGTACTGTTGCCATCAAGGCGTGATGAATCATGCTTGGCGACTGCAATCCTGTCGAGTATTATAGAGTTTTCCTTCGACAGTATGTCATCTTTACAGACAACGGAGCCCTGACAGCGCATGGACTACGCAGAAAAACTGGAATCAATGCTTGCGCTGATCTGTCATGACGTCTACCAAATCATTTCAGCGGAGCTCGATCAGGTGGATCACTATCTGGACTCCGGAGAATTATCGGGCCAGACCCGGGAACTGTTTCAGTTTGCCACTAGGAATCAGGGAGCGCTGCTCAAGCCGGTGATCAATGCGGCTGCCATGTGTGATGTGTTTTCCGTACTACGGGACAGTCTGCTGGTCGATAATCGCATGGACCACCGTGAACTGGGGCGCGCCGGGGAAATCCTGAATCGTTCACTGTCCCGTTACTGCTGGCGGGAAGACTATCGGCATTACCAGGACGCGACCGACTTGCGTCAGATGCGAAAGTTACTGGCTCAGTGGGAGGCAGACCCGTCCTGGCTGGGTGGTGACATTTTGCAGGGAGCGCTGGTCGATCCGTTCGGCGATTTTGTGATCCTGGCCTGTCTGATCAGTCGATCTACGCGTCCCTTCGAGACCTATCAAAAGATCCTGCTGCTGACCGCCAAACTGATTCTGGAAGCAGACGGAATCAGCAGGGAGGATCGGACATTTTTTGCCGACCTGAAAAAACGGCTCAAAACTGTTAAGCGCAAAATCAGCAGCAGTCTTCCAGCGTCTCCCGAACCATCCGCATCCGGAAAATCACAAACAGAGTCAACCGCGGCAGACTCGGAACAAATCCAGCCGGAAACAGCTCTGCAGCAGGGATTGCAGGAACTTGAGACACTGATCGGCCTGGATTCAGTAAAAGCCGAGGTCACGAGCCTGACCAATTTCCTGAATATCCGCAAACAGCGGATGGCACAGGGCATGCCTGTCGCTTCGCAGACTTTGCATTTTGTGTTTACTGGAAATCCAGGAACCGGCAAAACGACCGTGGCACGCATTCTGGCGAAGATTCTGTACGGTTTTGAAATCCTAAAGACGTCCCATTTCGTCGAAGCCGACCGGGCGACGATGGTGGGAGGCTATGTCGGCCAGACGGCGATCAAAACCAATGAAGTGATTGCCAGGGCGACTGACGGTGTGTTGTTCATTGACGAGGCCTACACGCTGGCTAAGAAAGGAGCAAATGATTTTGGTCAGGAAGCCATCGACACACTGTTGAAAAAAATGGAAGACCTGCGGGAACGAATGGTGGTTATCGTCGCCGGCTATCCGAGAGAGATGGCGGAGTTCATCGAATCGAATCCGGGCCTGGAGAGCCGCTTCAGCCGTTATATTGTGTTTGAAGATTACCATGTGCCTGACCTGTGCCAGATTTTCGAACTCATGTGTCGTTCCAATGCTTATGAGCTCACGCCTGCTGCCCGGGGGAATCTGGCCATCATTCTGAACCGGGTCTTTGCAGATCGGGACGAAAACTTCGGGAATGCACGGCTGGTGCGGAACGCTTACGAACGGACCCTGAGCAATCATGCAAACCGGCTGGCGACCAGCGACGCAGCAATCACCCGCGAGGCACTGGCGACGATTGAAGCAGTTGATCTGCCTTACGAGATCGCGCAAGGATTCCATCGGCCTTACGACCTCAGCAATTCCAAATGGCGGGTGCACTGTCCCCACTGTGAGAATGCAACAACCGCCAGCCTGCCTTTCCTGGGCCAGATCGTCACCTGCAACAATTGTCAAACCCGTTTCCGCTGCCCGTGGTGGAACCTGGATCGAGACACCGTGCCCGCCTTGAGCGGTTTTGAACTGTATGAACGGGAGAGTGATCTGAAGGGTTACGATGTGCAGGCGAAGTAACCATTACTTCTCGATTCATCAGGGGGAAACGTGATGCGGTGTGGAATCAAACAGGCGGTTGTATGCGTGCTGATTGTCATCGGCGTCACTCTGCTGCAGGGGGCTGAGGAACCCGTGTCCGTCAAAAGCAATTGGGCGGCGCAGCCTCAAGGAAAATATGAATTCCTGCAGGCGCCCCTAACAGAAGAGAAGGAAGCTGCCATTCGCCAGTCGCTGCCGTTTCGGCGGATCAAGTTGCAGCGATTCGGCTCGCCTGATGTTCTTAGCGGCGGTCGGGCTCTCAACGAGTACGCTGAATTCCATGTTGATGGGAAAGCGCTGCTGCACGCGATTTCAGGTTCGAACAGGGACGGCGTGTATACAGGAACGATTGACCTGAGAGACTATGCCCGGCTCTGCCTGCTGTATGAAGCGCTGCTTCGGGAAGCAGGGGCACCGGAGAAGTTCGGACACGAAATTCCGTCTTCCCATCCCGTCATCGCTGAGCTGACACTGACGTTCAATGGAACGAAGCCGAACAGAGTCCATCGCAACGATACCAACTTCGGCGACTTCAAGTTCTGGGTGTTTGAGAACGTGTTCGAGAATATTGAATCCGGGGTAACTTGGGAGCAGGTGGAAGAGTAACACCGGAATGATAATTTTCTTCATTCTGGACCGAATGGCGTTTCCTGGCAGCAATTATGATCGGCGGTAGATAAATTACCGGCAGCTAGCGTCTTGCCGCTCAGTTCATTTTCGTCCTCACACCAAACAGCTCAATTAATAACAGTTCTTATGTAACTAAAACGTGAAAAATCGGCAGGGGTAAAAAACTGCGGTCAAATTTTCTGACCTGTTTGACTATACTGAAAGCATTGAATTTCATCTGTAACGCTCAACCGAGAGGAGAAATCATATGTCCGCCCATCAGATTACCCGTCGCGAAGCGCTGCAGACGACTGCTGCCCTGGGAGCCGGCCTCTGGCTGGGAACGTCGACGCAACCGACGCGGGCCGCCGCGAATGAGAAGCTGAATGTCGCGGTGATTGGCGTCGGAGGACGGGGGGCAGCAAACCTGAGCGGCGTCGGCAAGACTGAGAACATTGTCGCGCTGTGTGATGTTGACGACAAGCGGGCGGGCAAAGCCTTTGAACGATATCCCCAAGCGAAAAAATACGCCGACTACCGTTTGATGCTGGACGACATGGAGAGCCAGATCGATGCGGTTGTGGTGAGCACGCCCGACCACACGCATTTTCATCCGTCGATGATCGCGATGATGATGGGCAAGCATCTCTATTGCGAAAAGCCGATGGCGCATTCGGTGTGGGAAGTCCGCGAGATGACGAAACTGGCGGCGAAGAACAAACTGGCGACACAGCTGGGAATGCAGCGACATGCGTTGTCGAACATGCACCGGGCCGTCGAACTGATCAAGTCGGGATCGATTGGCGATGTGAGCGAAGTTTACAGCTGGATCAGTTCCAGTCGCGGAATGCCTCCCGAACCGGTCAAGGAAGTTCCGCCGCCGAAAACTCTCGACTGGGATCTGTGGATCGGTCCGGCGAAGTTTCGGCCGTACGCCGTCAATTCCAAGGGAGAGGGCGTGCTGGCACCTTACAACTGGCGGTTCTGGTGGGATTACGGCACCGGAGAGACCGGCAACTGGGGCTGCCACATTCTGGACATTCCGTTCTGGGCCCTCGATCTGAAATACCCGACCCGCGTGGATGCCTCGGGACCGAAACGGGATGCCGAGCGGACGCCGACCGAAATGCTGACCAGTTTCGACTTCCCGGCCAACGACAAACGAGGGCCAATCAAGCTGCACTGGTCGCAGGAACGGGGCGGCCCGGCGATCCTGAAAGAGAAGGGGCTCAATCTGAAAGGGGCCAACACGCTGTTTATCGGCTCCAAGGGAATGCTGCTGACCGGCTTCGGTTCGCTGAAACTGTTCCCCGAAAATTCGTTCGCGAACTTTAAAGCTCCGAAACAGTTCATCCCCGATTCACCCGGGTTCTATAAAGAGTGGATCGAAGCCTGCAAGGGGGGCGAACCGGCCACCTGCAACTTTGATTATTCAGGACCGCTGTCCGAAACCGTGCTGCTGGGGAACACCGCCTACCGCGCGGGCGGCGGCTTCGACTGGGATGCTGATACACTCACGGCCACAGGCAATGAGAGTACGAAACCACTACTGCATTCAAAATTCCGTAAGGGGTGGGAAGAGTTTACGAGTTAGGATTAGCGCTGGGGATATAATAACATATTCAAGTTTGTTTCTAGCAATATTTTATTGACACAGCGATACTGAGTTCAATCCTAATAATTATTGTGTAGCTGGAACATTCGATTTATGAATAAAGAGTCATCCGACAGATTAATCCAAGTCTTAACAACCGCAATAATAATCGCAGTAATTATCATTGTATATTCACTTGGCAGGCAGCTAATTATTGCTATAGCTGACCACGACTCTGAGTATGCTGCCCCACTTATTGTTACCGCAGGGACAATAATTGTAACAGTTCTTTCCGTCGTCTTATCAAGATATTACGAAACACGTTCAGCGATAGAAAAGGAACATCGTGATAACAAAATCCCAGTCTATGAAGACCTACTAAAGTTTATGTTTAAGATATTCATGGGTACAAAAACCGGAAATCCAGTATCTGAGAAAGAAATGATAGACTTCATGTCTAAATTCAACCAAGTTGCAATGGTATGGGCTTCGGATGATGTTCTAAGTGCTTGGATAAAATTTCGATCAACATCTATGGATGAAGAACAGACTAAGAACAATCCAATTAGACTTATGGTTGTGTTTGAGGATTTAATTCGTGAAATTCGTAAAGACCTTGGTCATAAAAACAAAAATCTGACTAATGGAAAAATATTATCTTTATTTGTTAACGACATAGAAAAGTATTTCGATTCAGAGGGGAACATCTGCGAAATCAAAGATAGCTGATGGTAGTGACGAAGTCTTTTTAAATTCAGAAGTTATAAGCTCAACGATTTTGACAAATTCTAAGCACTTAATATAAATCATATTGGCAGACCTAAATGAACCTGGAAGGACATTTGCAATCAGATATTGACGATGTCGTTATTGACGTGCCTGTCCGTGCGGAGAAGCCGTGATGCAGGATTCAGAAGCCAGGCTGAGCTTGAAACATGAGGAATTGAACCGGGTCAGCCTGTTCTGTCCGCTCCTGTTAGCTCTTATTATCGTGGCGCGGAGTGGACTAGCTGTGGCGGGATATCGTTCCTGGGACGGGATTCCTGTCGCCCTCCTCGTACTGGGAATCCTGACGTTCGTGGCTTACTTTCAACTGAAGCTGACGACCGGTCTGGGGCTGCGTGAATTCTGGCACCAGTGTTCCCTCCCTGCTGACCAGAGGCAGAAGTTGACATTCATCGACGCCAGCCTGATTTTCATTTATATCATGGCATTGAATGGCTACATCATTTACCTGGCGATTCTCGGTTAACGCGTGGGGCGAGATTTTCGGCCGGGAGAAACCCTTCTGCCAGATCGTCATGTACTCTACGCGATCAGGCTGGTGGCTCAGCATTCAGCGTGGGGACTCTGACCGAATCTGCCTGATGAGACCTCTTTCCCTCCCGCTAAAATTTTCCGGCACTTCATTTTTTATAAATTGAGTGATGCGAAGCGGTGTTTTCAATCTGTTGATTTTTCATGATCACGGATTTGAATGATCTTCCCTGCCGGCATAGTGGTTGCACAATTTTCAAAACCATGCGAGCAATGCTGTGACTGTTTTGTTTTATCGTGAGTCACACCCGATTCTGCATGACTGTCGCTGATGGGTGACAGGATGTCGCAGTGATTCAGCCTGCCCGCTTCTGTGTTGAAGAAATCCTGCCGGCAGTGTCAGGCACTGCCCAGCATATCGGCTTAATTGTCGATCCCTGCTCTGACCTCAAATGCCAACCACAAGGGAGAGATGATGCTAATTCGAGGGATACGATGTTTGATGCTACTCGGTCTGGGGCTGGTGCTGCTGCAGCCGGATCCGGGTGGGTTGTCCTCGGCAGCGGCCCAGGAGACTCCGAGTGAAGGGTTGGGTTATAGCCCTTACTATCCGGCCATTCAACCTGAAGACAGTGATCTGTCTGTGAATTTCAATGAAGAGAATCAAGAGGGTGATCGGAAAATGCAAAACGATTCACGACGTGAGAACGCACGACGGGGAGCGAAGAATCCGCCGGATTATGTGAATCGGCCTGCGGAGCATCGACGCAGAGACGACAATCCCGACGATCAGTGGTTTGATGATGACTGGTGGTACGATGGGTCGGAAGAGAATCCGCCACGTGAGACGCCACGGCGAGACGATCCCCGTGGAGAGCGCCCACACAGAGATCATCCGCGCGGCGAGCATCCCCGGAGAGGACGTCCTCCGCGTAGAAATAACCCCCACAGAGACAATCCCCGCGAAGACTCTGCCTGGTTCGACGAAGACTGGTGGCACGATGATTCCACCTGGTTTGATGAAAACTGGTGGCAGGATCAACGGGAAGAATATGACTACCAGCTGGGACGCGAAGATGCAGACGAGTATCGCTACTACGACAACTACTATGGCGATAACGATCTGCCGCAACACTGGTGGGAGATGGACAATAACGGGCAATACATGCCCGAGCAGTTACAGGGATTAAATCAGCGCTATGAAGGTGAACCCGCTGATCGCCCTGAGAACAATATCTATACCGACTGGTGGGAAGATCATGGAGCCGGCTACGGATACCAGTATGGCCACTCCAATCTGTCCAACCAGTATTACACCGCTGATGACTGGTGGGACTGAGTCCCACTCGTACAACCTCATGAATTTTGAATCTGGAACAACGTTAAACAAAGGAGTTTTATAATGGTTTTGAATAAGCAGATGTTGCTGACTTCTGCATTCAGTCTGGCTGTTGCCATGCCACTGTCTGTGATGGCGGATGACAACAAGTCTTCTACTGAGAAAGATCAGACTGGTTCGTCCGCCCAGTCCCGGAGCGACCGGGATACGGACTATTCCGAAAAGAAACAGGACAAACACCAGGCAAAACATCAAGGGAAGAAGAAACAGCACTCGCAGGACCATACGCGGAACATGAGTCGCTATAAGCTGGACATGGACGGCTGGGTACATGTCGGCGTCGACTATGACCGCGATGGTTTTTATGACGCTGTTGAAACGATTTTTCTGTATGACCTGGAAAAAGCGCAGAATGAGAGCCGCAAACGCTCTGACAATATGAAAAAGCAGGCGCAGCGTGACATGCAGCGTCGCGGCAATCGTCGTCAGGTGCAGTTGAGTGGTGAGATTCAGAAGCTGCAGACCAAACGCATTATGTCGGCTGAGCAGAAGCAGGTGCTAGCCCAGATTGAAACGAAGGAAGGCCAGACACAGCGTGTCTTCCTTGGTCCCCAGGAGCAGGTCAGTCAGCTGAACCTCGACAAAGGGGATGACATTCAGATCAAAGGCGTGAAAGGTCGCGTGAATAATCAGTCTGCGATTATGGCACAGTTCGTGTCGTTTAATGGTCAGTCAATCCAGAATGAGCTGCCCCGTCAGCAGAAGCTGAGAAAGTTTAAAGGGGATATTGTCAGTACGCGGAAGACCAGCTTCCAGGGTCGCGAGGGAAAATTTGTTGTCGCAAAACTGGAAACACCGCAAGAGAAAATGGTCCAGGTCAATCTGGGACCTGCTGACAGCTTTGAGGATGTGGACCTGTCAGAAGGAACATCCATCAAGTTACTTGCCCGTCGTGGTACCATCAATGGTCAGGATGCGCTGATCGCACAACTGATCCGCGTTGATGGCCAGAGCATTGACGTTCGGGAACCTACCGAACGTTCGCTCCGTAAAACCAAGCAGAAATCACGGAGTGACAGCGAGAACACGACCGCGCAGAATGATCAACAGCCCCGCATCCGCTAGGCCTTGATCTGACAGTTCATCAGCGAACGGAAACGATGGCTCTCCTCGTGGGGGTCATCGTTTTTTTTTGCGCAGACAACTAAGTCAACTCAGTTCGAGGGAATCGGCACGACTTTGAGTTTGACTTCAGAGTCGTCGACGATGCTGAGAACATCGCGGCAGTACTCGTGGCAGTTGATGCAGGTATTCAGCGAATGCATGTAAGCATAGCTGGCACCATCGAGATTTTTTTCTTCTGCCATCTTCGCGAGCTTCATCGCCTGCTTGCGGAGTTCCAGACGATGATGGGCATAGACGGCATCATCGTGGGACGCCCAGTCGGTGGCGATGCAGATCTGGTTGAGGGTGTTCGCCCCGCTGTGGATCTCTTTGAAGTTTTTCGTCACCAGGCCGTTGGTAATTTTCTGACAGCTGGCAAGCTTGGCCAGCATCAGCGCGGCCTGCTGATCACCTGGATCTGCTTCAGTTTTACGGAGCTCATCTGAGGCGAATACGCCGCCGGCGATTAACAGAATTGCGGTGGCTAACAGTAACCAGCGTTGCGTGATGCTCATTTCAGATCCTCGAGTGCCTGAGGCAGGTTTCTGCCTGCTTTGCGTAATCCGTACAATCGGTCTGATTCCTATTATCGGCTCTGGAGATCCGATTTCTGAACCCGATCAGGGGAAAAGGAGCGAGAATGGGGCGGGATGTAGTTTTTACAAGGGGGGGCGTTGCAGTCTGGTGATTGGACCGTCGCAGGGTGATCTACAGGACGCACCAGGGGCATTTCGCATTGAATTCGTTTACCGTTCGGTGCCTGTTCTGTTAGAATCATTTTCTCTTAATTGAAAACATGTTCTACGCCCTCCCGATACAGGAACACACCATGCACCTGCGACTTCTGAAACATCTTGTCTCGTCCTGCCTGACCCTGGCGCTGCTGCTCTCACTGTCTGCTTCGGCTGTGGCTGCGGACAAATACGAATTGAAAGTGGTGACCGATCGCCCTGATGCGATCTACAAGACCGGTGAGACGGCGAAGTTTCTGATTTCACTGACGAAGAATGGCAAGCCGGTCTCAGGCGAGAAGGTGAGCTTTACCGTGGATAATTTCATCGGCGGAGCTTCCGGTTTCCCTCAAGGGAGCAAGACACTGGGTGAAGAACCGACCGAGGTAGAAGTCAGTTCTGACAAGCCAGGCTTTCTGCGGTGCGTGGTCAAGGTGGGTACGCCGGTAAATCAGACCAAAATCGCGGGAGCCGGGTTCTCGCCGGAAAAGATCGAACTCAGCAAGCCGGCCCCGGAGGATTTTGACCAGTTCTGGACGAATCAGATCGCGAAACTCGAAGAGGTTCCGATGGATCCGAAACTGACGCCGGTCAAGCAGAAGGACGCCAAAGTTGAAGCATTCGACGTGCAGGTGAACTGCCTGGGTGGTGCTCCGGTCTCCGGTTATTTTGGTAAGCCGAAGGATGCAAAGGCGAAGAGCCTGCCGGCGATTCTGTGGGTGCATGGGGCCGGGGTAAGGAGTTCGTCGCTGACGAATGCCGTCAAAGGAGCGAACAACGAGATGCTGTCGATGGACATCAACGCACACGGTCTGCCCAACGGGAAGCCGGCTCAATACTACAAAGACCTGGCGGCAGGCAAACTGAAGGACTATCGGCAGGCGGGGCGCGAGAGTCGCGATACGGTTTACTTCCGCGGGATGTTTCTGCGTCTGGTACGGGCGATTGATTTTCTGACCGCGCAACCTGAGTGGGACGGGAAGACCGTGATTGTCATCGGGCACAGCCAGGGAGGTGGCCAGGCACTGACAGCTGGCGGTCTGGATGACCGGGTGACGTTCATCGCCACGGGGGTCCCTGCGATCTGCGATCATTCAGGACGTGCCGCCGGCCGGATTAACGGCTGGCCCAAGCTGGTCGAAACCGGAGCAGACGGCAAACCCAATCCTACGCAGTTGAAAGCAGCGTCGTACGTGGACGCGGTCAACTTCGCCACACGGGCGAAAGCCGATGCAATTATGAGCGTGGGCTTTATCGACAGCGTCTGTCCGCCGTCGAGCTGTTACGCGGCTTATAACCAGCTGAGCGGCAAGAAGCAGATCATCAACAAACCCCTGATGGGCCACGCCGCCCCGGCGGATATTCACAAGGCATTCTTCGATGCCGTGCTGAAGCATGTGGAGGAGCAGGCTAAGAAGTGAGGGGGATTTTTCCTGTTGATACTCTCTCCAGCAGAATCGTCATGGCATTCAACGAACTACCAGACCTGAATCAGTGCCGCCCGTTTGCTTATGACCGTGAGTCGACAGATCACGGTTCTAAAATTGGTGGTGCTGTCCCGGAGAATGTAAAGCCGCTGTATGTTGATGTGAATCAGAAATATTTTGGTACGATCGAATTTGAGTCGGGCCGGGCTGTCTCACTGTTTTACTCATTCGATATTTATGGCGATGATGAAACTCGCGATGTCATTTCGTTTAACAACCGGGTGCTTTTCCCCTCGAAGCTGATCCACGCGGTCGTCCATCAGGGTGGCATGTCGGACAGTGCTTCAGAGATCAAAGCGGAAGTAAGCTGTCAGCGAATTCGGTTCGAACCGATGCAAACAGATCGAATGCCGGAATCCCCGGAACAAGTTTCTCCCTGGTCTAAAGTCGGTGGAAGACCATTCATAGACAATGTGGCGCGCATCGGTCCTGCCTTTGAAGAGTTAGAACAAAGCGGATTTCGGCAGTTGTTTCAATTTGACACCCCTGACCCTCGAAGCGAAGTGTATATTGATGGTTTTCCCTGGGACCCCGGCTGGTTGCATGTCTTCGTGCGGGGAGAACATCTTGCAGAAGCGGAGTTTGCTTTCGTGGTTCAACAGTAATAGTTGCTCGTCCCCACTCTAATGAATCAATTAAAGGTCAGCAAAATGGATGTATCGTTTACGAACTCGCGTGAGGAAGTCGCTGCGGCGAAGCGGGTTGAAACGGACTGGGCGGCATTGAGTACAGGACAGCAGATTCGTTCGCTGGAACTGGATGGGTATGTCGTCCTGCCGGACCTGTTGTCGGCGGAGCAGATCGCAGGTATCCGTGCAGAGCTGATGCGACTGCCGACGCAGGGAACCGATTACAGCGCGCATCAGCGGGGATTCAGCGGTGTGCAGTGGACCGACTCGCCGACCGCGATCTCGGTGATTGCGTTGCCGGCGATGATTGCGTTTCTGGAGCGGCTGTTCGGGGATGAGCTGATCTGTACGTCGTGTACCTACGCGGTTTCACAGCCGGGGCATCCGGGAATCGCCATTCATACAGACGCGCAGCCTTATGGCTCGAAGATCTTCGGGCTGGGTGCCAGTTCGCCCTGCCTGGTGCGGGTGCTGTATTACCTGGATGATCTGACGCCTGAGCACAGCCCGTTCAAAGTGATTCCCGGTTCGCATCTTTCACTGCACGCGGACGGCAACCCGTATCGGCGATACCTGTCGCATGAAGATGAAGTGCTGGTCACCTGCCGGGCGGGCTCGGCGGTGATCATCAATCAGAAAGTATTCCACGCCAATTATCCCAATTACAGCGATACCGACCGGCACCTGCTGGCGATTGCCTATCGCCCGGCGTGGGCGGGGCCGATTGGAGAAGTGCCCGATTATGATCCGGAGCAGGTGCAGACGTTACCCGAGAACGTGCGACCGCTGTTTCGCAGCCTGAATACGCAGAAGATCGACTATGATCTACCGAACCGACCTGACAACATGGCGCGGTCTGCGCCGGGGATCAGTCCGCGGCGGTATGAGTGAGTCAGACTGGTTGCAGGTTGGCGGGGGATCGGGTAGGGTGATGTTTCAATTTCCGATTCAGTTCAACCAGCAAGGAGTGTCAGTATGAGTGATCGAATTGTAATGCGTACGGGGGAATGTCTGGTCGCCGGTGGTCCCGCTTTTACAGCTGCGGAACCGGAAGTGGTGATTGGTGAGCTGGATGGCCCCGTGGGGACGGCGATTGCCACGCTGACCGGCGGGCAGTCTGCGGGTCACTCGAAGGTGTTCGCGATTCTGAATACGGACATCCAAGTCAGACCGGTCACGCTGATGGTGAGCAAGGTCACGGTCAAGAGCAGTGCCTACACGAATATTCTGATGGGAACCGTGCAGGCCGCGATTGCCAATGGTGTGCTGGATGCAGTGCGGGCCGGTGATCTGCCGAAAGAGAAAGCGAATGACCTGGGCATAATCTGTTCGGTCTGGCTGAATCCGGGTGCAGCGACCGATGAAAACCTGGATCACAAGGCGCTGTTCGAGATTCATCGCAAAGCCACCGCACAGGCGATTCATAAAGCGATGCACAACGAACCCTCGATCGACTGGCTGCTGGAACACCAGGACGAGATCACGCATAAGTATTACCAGAAGGGTCTGGACGGGACGCTGTAAGCGTTGCCCGGTTTTCTGGCTCGCGAGAAGGATGCTGTATGCCCGAATCGAAAATGACGCGTCGCCATGCGATTTGCATGGCAGGCGCGCTACTCAGCGCCGCCTGCACCAGCGATAAAGGAGACGATCAGGTGGCTGGTAACGATCAGAGTCATCCCCCAGTGAACACGGTCACAGAAGCGTGGCATCGAATTCATGACTGGCTTTCAGCACATGCCCCAAAAATTCTTGCTAATCTGAATCCGCCAGCTACCGCGCAGGAAATTCAGGAAGCCGAACAGGTTTTCGCTCTGGAAATGCCGGAACAGTGGAAAGAACTCTACCGCACCCATAACGGAATGGATTCAGAGGGGAACCTGGGTAGTCTCTTCTATGGTATGCAGTTCCTTACACTACAGGAGGCAATTCGAGAGTTTAAAAACAACAACGTACCAGTAGATAACCTGGAGCCGGTTCGGGCTGCCGATTCAGGCATTCGCAGGGAAGACATCTTTAATCCCAAGTGGATCGCGTTTGCACATGACGGTGGAGAAACACTGCTCCGCGTTGACATGGATCCTGCTCCCACTGGAACTGCCGGGCAGGTTATCTTCACTGATCATGCAGACGACACTGTGATTCTGCTGAATCAAAACCTGTTGCAGTTCATGAAGCAATTTGTAGATGACCTCGCAGCAGGACGCTATTTTTTAAACCAAGAAGCTCTGGCAGAAGGAGATGAATTCCTTGACTGTAAACCTGAAATTGATGTGATTAACTGGTCGTTTTCATCGCGATGGGAACATCTTAAGGATTAACAGGTGTCTTACGAGTCAGCTGCTTTTGGTCACTTCTAAACTAACCAGTTTCAACCGGGGCTAACGCCCTGCGGCTAATGGTGTGCCCCGTTATGGAACGGGGATACCAGGGAACCATTGTCAGGCAAACCCAGGTGCAACACCGGCGGCTGGCGCCGTGCCGCTCAGTTGATTTCTACTTTTTGAACTGTGCGTTGATTGATTTAAGGGTTTCTTCGGTGAGGACCTGGCCGCCGGCGGGGCCGACGAGGTTGCTCTCGATGATGGCGCTGTAGCTGCCGCCGCGGACGGCTCTTTCATTAGGAACGTAGGAGCCGGGGCCGCAGAGCTGGATGACGAAGGTCTGCAGAGCCGGGCTGCGGGACTTCATCTGGGTGCCGAAATCGGTGAAGAGTTCGAAGTCGTTTGTGGCGATGGCGATGTCGCCCAGGCGGAGGGTGTGCAGTTCCATCGAATAGGGGCGGGAGGTGCCGGCCTGCTGTTCGTCGTAGCGGTCGAGGACACGCTGTTTCCAGTTTTTGATCCAGACCTTGGAGGGATCGTCGGCGTAGGCCTTGATCTCTTTGGTGATCCGCTCGTGGTCTGCTTCGCTGACGATCTGCAGTGGGAGTTCGATGGTGCGGACTTCGTGCTTGAGCAGTGCGTCGGCATGTTTTTCCTGCACGGCACCGGCGTGGGCTTCTTCCCAGCCGGCGACGATCCGCCGCGATAGTTCTTCGAGCAGCGTCAGGTTGCGGAGCTGCATCATGCGGGCTTCGGCTGCTTTGCGGTACATGGGACGGGGGACCTGATCACCGGCGGCACCGGCCCAGCCGAGCACGGTGAGCTGGTCGCCATATTTTTTCTTCAGGGCTTCGCGAACCGGGTGCCAGTAGTCGGCATTGACGGTGCTGCGTCCTTCGACGGCCTGTGCGGGGCAGGCGATGTTGACAGCGGTGGCGATGAGTTCGTCTTTGTCATTCCAGAAGCAGAGGACTTCCATGGTGTGGTCTTCGTAGCCTTCGATGCCGCGAAAATCTTTGGCGCTGGTACTGCCGTACATTTTGGCCCAGCCTCCCTCATAGAGGGCCCGTCGGTTCTGGGCGATGACCGCGTGCCCGAGTCCCCAGCCGACCTGGCCCGGCTGCCGTTCGTTCCAGGCCTTCTGAATGGCGTCGGCAATTTTCTGAGCGGCGAACTCGACGAATTCAGCAGGCTGTGTGACGCCGGTCCTGGGAAGGGTGTAGCGACCTTCGATCATCGTGGGTGCGGTGTGCGTGTGGGTCGCATTCATGATGACCTTCTGCAGCGAGAGGCCGGGCAGCTGGTCTTTGAGTTTTTCGCGGACCTTTTCGTGAATGCCTCCCCGGATGCAGACCAGGTCGCAGGAGACGAAGACGGCGTGCTCCAGCGATTTGTCTCCGTCGCGGGATTCCAGCACGAGGACGTTCGCGGTGACTGGGCTTTCGACCGTTTTCGCAATGCGGGTCCGCATCTGACCGGTAAGTGAGACCGGCAGTTCGGGAGTAATATCAGTCGACGTAGCACCCACGTAGAGTTGGGCGGCGTCTGCTGTGGAGGCAACGAAGAGGCAGAGTAGTGTCAGGCAGGCGAAACGGACAAGCGGGCGTGAGTACATGCGAAAACTCCTCGATGGATGGCGGGATTTAGTGGGCGACGGTGTCCAGGGATTCGAAGTCGGCTTCCTGAAAGTCTTCGACGGTGGTCAGCCAGTGTTCCTGAATAAAATCCTGGTGCGCCTGATGGTTGCTGTAGAAATCGTATTCTTCCTGCGTGGCAAACTTCATACTGATGCCGAAGGTATGGTCGTTCTTGGGGCTGGTCTGGCGGCGGATGGTGAAATCTTTAACGCCGGGGATGGCAGCCAGATCAGCGGCAGCGGCGAGGAAGGTCTGCTCTGCTTCAGAACCGGGGGCAGACTTGAGACGAAAGGTTACGGTATGTTCAATCACGGGTGATCCTTCAACTGCATAGCATTACTGACTCGACTTGAATGCGGTCCCGACGTCGGGCAGCCGCTCGTTCCATGTTAAGCAAGCACGCTGGAATTTACCATCATCTTTGTTCTGTCTGTACAAGCGAACCGAAAGCTGAGCAACCAGATTGATCGATCACCGGACAACGAAATCAAGAGTTGGGAGAACATGCGCTGCTCAGGCATCGGCCAGTACGCGTCGCAAAGTCGCCTGGCCGAGAGAGACGTGGCGGCGTTCGCCACTATCGAGCAGAACCAGTCCCAAAAGCAAAGCCCAACCGAGTGCGCGCTGAATCAGGCAAGGCTCAGCGTCATAGATATCAAGGAATGCGGTTCTGCTGGCGGGGGTTTCCAGTAAGAGCCAGGTGCACGCCAGATCGGTTGCGGGATCACCGGCTGATACGTCCCCCCAGTCGATCAGGCCGACCAGGGCACCATCGCGAACAATCACGTTGCGGGGATGCAAGTCGCCGTGAATCCAGACCATCTGGTCAGCGGGGGGCGTCTCACAACAGGCACGCCAGATGTCTGTCAGGCGCGTGACATCGACGTCGGTACGTTCGCGATGCCGATGCAGTCGTTCTTCAACGCCCTGACTGCGTGACTGCAGGGGAACGCCGCGATAGGGGTTCTGAGGTGCCCCGTCTTCAGCCGGCTGATGCAGTATAGAAAGGGTTTCCGCCAACAGGCGTACGTCTGCATCAGGGAAGTTGTGTTTCTCGGAGGTCTGCCCGGGAACCCACTTCACAACGCTCCAGGTCCAGGGAAAACGGGGGCCGGAGGAACCGATGTGGATGTGGAGTGGCAACTCCAGGGAGAGCCGCTCTGCAAGTTTTGGCAGACAGCGCTGTTCATTTTGCAGGAAAGGAACCGCGGCAGCACGGCGGGGCAAGCGGACCGCGTGATGTTCGCCAACGCGAAAGATGAAATTGTCCCAGCCTTCATCGACCAGAAACAGAGGCTGATTTGCCAGAGCAGGATAATCGACCAGCAACAGCTGGCGAACCAGGGGAAGATCGACCTGGATTTCAGCCTGGGGGTGGTTCAAGTGGAGTTCCTCAGTTACATACTCGGATCATTAATTTTCATAATAGGACAGTTTGATTGAACTTAAGCAGATTGCGTTCCAATCAGGACTAAAATCAGACTTTTAGACCGAACAGTCCACAATCGTACCATTAGCCTAACGCGTGTGAACCCCAGTCTGTCACCAATCAGTCATTTAACTCCTTATATCTTTACCTGGAGATACTTGACCTGAAACAAAAACTCTTCTATGCTTCTCATACGATAAATTCATTCCTCTTGCGAGCGCGGAGTCATCATAAATTTATGGCACAGGATTTGATTGACGTCTTAATCAGGCAGTGGAAGACAGAACGCCCGGACCTCAATGTTGAACCCATGGGGGTTGTCGGTCGGGTTTTGCGACTGGCAACGCGGCTGGAGCGTCGGGTGAGTGAAACACTGAAGCCGTACGGTCTGACCGTGGGGGGCTTTGATATTCTGGCCACGCTCCGCAGAACGGGAAATCCGCAGGGCCTGACGCCCACGGAACTGATGGAGGCGGTGATGCTCTCCTCGGGAGCGATGACGAACCGGATTGACCGACTGGAGGAACAGGGGCTCGTCGAACGTCGGCCTTCCCCCAATGACCGCCGTTCGCTGCAGGTACTGCTGACTGCAGAGGGGCGCAAAGTGGTCGATGAAGCGGTCGCGGACCGACTGGATGAAGCGGAAGGTGCGTTGTGCGGGCTCAAGGTAGAAGAGCGGGACCAACTGGCGGATCTGTTGCGGGCGATGCTGCAGGGTCTGAATGATTGATAGTCGCTGTTCAGGGAGAACTGATATGCATACGTGTGAAAAACGATTAGGCGAACTGGTCCTGCGAACCGAAAACCGGGAAGCATTGGTTGCCTTTTACCGAGACGTCATTGGACTGGAACTGTTTGCCAACTTTGACGGAGGCACCTTCCTGAAAATCGCGGACGACTTCGACGGGCATCCCCAGCTGCTGGCGATCTTTGATCAGACCTGGGAGTTCAGCGGACCGCAAGAGATCGAAGTGGGTATGGCCCGGGCCCGGACAGGGACGCTGCATCACTTCGCTTTCGCGATGGAACTGGAAGTATTCGAAAGCGAGAAAGCGCGGCTGGAAGCGTTGGAGATTGAGATGATGCTGACGGATCATCGGCAGTTCGGCTGGCACTCGATTTATCTCTATGATCCGGACGGGAACTCGGTGGAACTGGTCTGTTATGATGAAGCGATCCTGGATGCTGCTGCGAACCAGCGTGTGCGGGAGAGTGTCGAGGGGTGAGGGACTTTTTTACCTACCACGAAAGACACGAAAAGCACGAAAGTGATGCTACTCGGAACTGTACTTGAAACAGTAACGCACATTGATTACTGGAGGGAAGACTCTGTGAAGATTCCTTTGCTGGACGATGGGCGGGTCGATATTAAGACACTACGGGATCAGGTTGACTGGAACAATCTTTCTGCATTTGAGTCAATGCTAGTTACTTTACTTGACTACAATTGGGAAAGACTTTACGGAGAAATCAAAGAACATCCTGAACTTGCTAAGCTGGCATGGGAAGATGACAGAACTCTGTTGGGAATTGCCGCTCATGATGGTCAATTTGAAATAGTAAAACTTTTAGTGGAGTCAGGTGCAGACATAAACCACTTGTGTAGATGTTATACCCCTATTTATGGTGCAGTATGTAGTGGAAATCCTGAAATCGTACGCTACCTGATTCAAAGAGGAGTAACAAAAAGTCTTAACTATAAATGCGAGTGGAAAGAGAATACACCACTACAAAGAGCCGCCTACGAAGGATTAATAGAAATAGCGAGACTTCTGATAGAAGCAGGCGCTGATATCAATTCTATCGATAGTAAAGGAAGAACTCCGCTTGACCTGGCGGCCCTGAGAAGGCGTATAGAGGTTGTGCTACTTCTCGTTCAACACCATGCGAGACATCAACAGCCTGAAACTACAGAATATATTGAAGAACTCAGGCTTGTTGAATGAAAAGTACTACCACGAAAGACACGAAAAGCACGAAATTTTCTGAATAGATTGCGTGGTTCAATTCTTAATTTCAGGCGGAATCTCTCATGTATCAAGCAGACGTGGAAATTTATGCGGATACTTCGAACTACGCTGTGATGCGGCATCCGGGGCGGGAAAATCCTGGTTCACTGATCCAGGGGGATTCACTGTCGATCCTGTGTCAGTCGGCTGATGATATCCGGCGGGAACTGGATCGGGGCGATCTGGAAGAAGCACTCGGTGAACTGGAATACCTCAGAGAGCTGTTGTGGGGCAGGCTGGAACATTACCAGGCCGTGCTGGAGGACCATGACCTCGCGCTGCCAATGGGAAAGAGACTGGAACCTGATCCGCCGCTGGAAGAATATGAGGATGATGACGCTGAGTGATCTTTTTGCTACCACGAAAAGCACGAAAGACACGAAAGTGACAGGAAGCTGTGGTCGCGGGAACGAATTCTGGTACGATTGTCTCGCTCATGTTTTAAGAGAAACAGGTGACTCTGTTTTCGATTGAATGAGTGAGCTGCGACTTCCTGCTCGCTGTGCTCGGCCCGAATTTTATTCGGGCTCAGCCTGGTGCTGTGAGTGGAATAGCGATCGCCGCTGATTTTGGGATCTGCGTCTTCCTTTTTACCGGCGGCCAGGTAGCGTTTCTTAATTCGGATGATATATAGCAAAGTCGTTTCAACCGGGCTAATGCCCTGCGGCTCATTTTCTTTTCTGCTGTTGAAGTTTTGAAAACAAGAGTAACAGCATTGACGTGCCCCCACGAATGACACCAGTCACAAGACTCAGTGTTCTTTTGTGTCAATGGCTGTTCTGCTCGCCTGTTGGAGCGGAGCGGAAGCAGGCGAGCAGAACAGCTTCGCTTCCGGTACCGGGGCTCTGTAGC